>NZ_JBRCAD010000196.1:0-11197 GCF_053493415.1 Trichothermofontia sp.
CCGCCCGCCTCGACACCGGCCCCGGCCCCGGTAACATCACCTTCAGCAGCACGATCGACGGCCTGCAACCCCTTGTCCTCAACGCGGGCACCGGCACCATCCAATTCGGCGGCATCATTGGCGGCTCCACCCCGATCGGTAGCCTCCTCGTCGAAATCGCCCAAAACACCATCATCCCCAGCAACATCACCACCGCCAACGGCAACATCACGATCAACGGCCCCACCACAATCACCGGCAACGCCATCCTCAACACCGGCACCGCCACGATCGCCCTCAACGGCCCCGTCAGCACCGCCGCCAACAACGTCACCCTCGCCGCCAACGAAATCGACCTCAACGGGGGACCCAACTCCGTCACCGGCAGCGGCAACCTCACTCTGCAACCGGGCACCGCCAATCAAGCTATTGAACTCGGAGCCACCACCGACACGGGTCCCAATACCCTCAACCTCACCGCCGCCGATCTCGCCGCCCTCGCCAACGGCTTTAACACCCTCACGATCGGGCATCCCACCGGCAGCGGCACCATCACCATCCCCGTTGACCTCACCTTCTTCGACCCCGTCACCATCCGTGCTCCGCAAGCCCCCGGCACCATTACCATCGCCAACCAACTCACCGGAGCCGACAACGCCTCCATCACCCTCACCGCCAGCCGCATCAACCTGGGCAACATCACCACCAATAACAACGCCATCACCCTCAACGGCCCCGCCACCGTCACCACTGGCGATGTCGAACTCAATGCCGGAACCGCCACCATCCTGGCCAACAGTCAGGTCAACACCAGCGGCAACACCCTCACCCTCACTGCTGATGAAATCGACTTTCGCGGCGGCAACGGCTCCGTCCTGGGTGGTGGCAACCTAATCCTGCAACCGTTCACCCCTGCCTTAAATATTGAAATTGGCGGCTTTGTCCCCACCTCCGGCAGGCTCGACCTCGACTTTGCCGACATGGGCGCGATCGGTAACGGCTTTAATTTAATTACGATCGGGCGCGAAGACAGCAGCGGCACCATTACGATTCCCAACGCGATCACCTTCCTCGATCCCATCAAGATCCAAACCCCCCTCGGTGCGAACACCATCATCGCCAATGGCCCCATTACCTTAATTGATAACGCCTCACTTGAACTGCTTTCCCTCGGTAACATTTACTTCACCACGATCAACGCCCTCAACTCCACCGGCAATGTCATCATCACCTCCACTGCTGGCCGCGTCATTGGCACTGGCACCTTCCTAACCGATGCTGGTCCGACAACGATCGCCACCAGCACGGGCACCGTTACGATTACAGGGGGGGTGGTTCCCGATGTCCCGTTTACGATCGGCCAAGCCTTCGATCCCGACAATCCCGATGACTGGAACGGCACTGTTGGTGTCATTCGTACCGCCGCTGAAACCTTCCCCGCAGGTACAATCATCTACGGCTCCGAAACCTCCCCCGGTAGCACCATGACCGTCAACGCGGGGGGACAACGCCCTCTTGAACCGCCCGTAGAGCCGCCGGTAGAAGATCCACCCGTAGATCCACCCGTGGAGCCGCCCGTAGAAGATCCACCTGTAGATCCACCTGTAGATCCGCCCGTAGATCCGCCTGTAGATCCGCCCGATGGTGATGGTCTTCCAGAGATCACGCCCGATCCCACACGCAATCTGCTATATCCGACCCTGCACGAAGGCAAACGGCGCGAACTAGCCGAAATCGTTGCCCAAGTTGATCAAAACGACTTCAACTTGAAACTGAGTCTTATGCTCAATGATGCCCTTAAGGCACTAGAGCAAGGCGATTGGACAGGCATTCAGCAAATTGAAGCCGCACGTCAGCTTGAGTTTAAGAATTACTTTGGTGTGGATATTGATTGTTCCTATCTCGACACCAGCATTCGTGAGGAATCCCCCCAAGGCAGCCAGGAAGTCAGTTGTAAGGTCTTGACCCTGGGTGAGATCCAACAATCCCTGCGTGAAATGGCGGCGCAAACCGGCTATACCCCTGGTGTGATTTACGCTATCCCTAAGCTCGATCGCCTCCAAATTGTCCTTGTCAAACCTACTGGCAATCCGGTTGTCCAAGACATTTCTGATGCTAACGTTAGAAGCTTGGAAAATCAGGTAGCAGCTTTGACTAAACTAGCCCAACGGGATGACATTGAGACCGATTGGCCTGAGTATCGTAATGCTGCCCAGCCCATTTATGACTGGCTAGTAGGCGCAATTAAGCCAGAACTCATGGGCATTGATACCCTATTGTTCTCACTCGATCATCGTCTACGTTCAGTTCCCTTGGCCGCCCTCCAAGATCCGCAGGGCAACTTTCTGAGCCAGTCCTATCACCTAGCCCTTATCCCCAACTTCAGCCTCACCAGCCGCCAGTACACCCGCGACTTCCAAACTGGCCCTCGCCTAGCAATGGGACGCTCAGAATTCAAAGATGTCAATCTCCGTTCGTTACCTGCTGTTCCAACCGAACTTTCCCTGGTCAACGAAACAACCCATCACCTGAATCATGCATTTACTTTACCCAATCTCCAAAGCTTCCGTCAGACAGAACCCTTTGGTGTGGTTCATTTCGCGACCCACGCCAAGTTTAGAGCAGCCGCGATCGCCCAATCCTACATTCAACTCTGGGATCAGCCCCTCCGCCTCAACCAACTCCGTACTGCCCAACTGAGCCAACCTAATATCCTTGATCTCTTAGTGATAAGTGCTTGTGAAACCGCCCTTGGCGATCGCGAAGCCGAATTAGGGTTTGCCGGATTAGCGGTTGCCGCCGGGGTGAAAACGGCGATCGCCAGCCTTTGGGAAGTCCATGATATCGGGACCCTCGCCTTTATGGCCGAGTTTTATCAAGTCCAACTGCCCCAAGCCAGCATTAAGGCTGAAGCCTTGCGTAACACCCAACTCGCCCTACTGGCGGGAAACGTCAAGATTGAAAATAGCCATCTCGTGCTTTCTGACGGCCAAACAATTCCCATCCCCGATCAGTTGAGAAATGGTGTATCCCTAACGCACCCTTATATTTGGTCTGCCTTTACTCTCATCGGTAGTCCTTGGTAGCTACGACCGGAATTCTGAAGCCTTGTTTTGCGCGTTTGTTTGTAGTGGTGACTTTAGTCGCCCAAACGGCTTATTTCTGGACTTTTCAAACCCCTCCTAAATATTCCCTAATCCACTGCCGGAACGTCCTAATCCAGGTAGTTTCCCCCATTGTTTCAGCCAGCTTCAGAAAATAGACAACTTGTGCTGGAGGCAGTTGAGGAAAAGTAGGACTGATCGGACAGATCTCGTAGTTTTCCGCCGATAAGCAGTAAATCGTCAGCGTAGTCCCATCGAAAATCCAAACTTCAGGAATCCCCAAAGCCGCATAAATAGCCAGTTGATTCAGGGAAGGGCTAGTAATATCAATCTCGATCGCAAGGTCGGGAGGTGGATCTTGGCTAAGATCAAGCACTGGTTTACCTCGAACAGTGGCTTCATTTTGGATGTAGTAACATTGGTCCGCCTCAAGGCCACGGGCTAAAGCTTCTTGACCCCAAGTGCGCGAGCCAAGGCTGCGGATCTCAATCCCTAGTTCCTCGGTAAGGGCTTCGACGAGGCGACCTATCTGCTTTTTATAGGTCTCGTGGGGATCAAGTGGCATATAAATTTCGAGGAAACCGTGATCATAGGTTAACCGGATACCCGGTTCTTGCTCCAGGTCTTGAACAAGGTCTTGATAGGTTTGCCAGCGAATATTTTTGAGCAGGATGCGATCCGCCGGGGGTGTCGCAAAGCGATCGCGGTTAGGTAAGAGGGTAGAAACCATAAGGTGCTAAAGCGTGGGGATGAGCAGCGATCGGGATCGTCAGCAATGAACCTGAGAATAGCATTCATGATAACAAGATAGAAAGACTAGGGGCGTCTTGTTTGACTACAATAAAACTAATCTCCTGTGGCATGGGCATCTTGCCCGTTACCTTTGTATCTCTAACCTCCATGTCGATTACGACCCTCAACCTCCAACCGATCGTCACCCTCACGGATGATCAATTTGAGACCCTCTGCCAAGCCAATCCAGAGGTTAAATTTGAACGCAATGCGACCGGAGAGCTGATCATCGTGTCACCCACAGGCGGCATTACGGGGCATTGTAACTTTGAAATCGCAGCGGAATTTGCTATCTGGAATCGACAAAAACGGCTAGGCATTTGCTTTGATTCCTCCACCTGCTTTCGACTACCCAATGGGGCCGATCGCTCGCCCGATATTGCCTGGATTGCCCAAGCTCGCTGGGATACCCTAACCCCAGAGCAGCAAACCCGCTTTCCCCCAATTTGTCCCGATTTCGTCCTGGAGCTAATGTCACCCAGTGATCGCCTCAGCACGGTTCAGGAAAAGATGCGAGAATATCGGGAAAACGGGGCGCGACTAGGCTGGCTCATCAATCCTAACGAAAGACAGGTTGAAGTTTATCGGCAAGCGCAAGCTGAGGTCACACTTCTCCAGAATCCAAGTACTTTATCAGGCGAAGAGGTGTTACCAGATTTTGTCCTAAACTTGAGTCTTATTTGGCAAGTTTAGGGTTTATATTGAATGCCGAAATAGATCCCAGAATCCTGGAGATTATGGCCGCGATCGTCCAACTTAACCAAAGGATAGCCATAATCCAGTCTGACGCTCATCCTTGGAAACATTTCCCAATATAGACCCGCACCAATACTCGCTAGAAATGTTTGCCTTGGTAACCAGTTAGGATTATCAGGATGATTCCAAATGGCCCCTAAATCTACAAACGGAGCTAACTTAAACGTAGACTCGCCCGCTGCATTACGACTCAGGGTAATCTGATCTTCTAGGGTAAACAGAAAACCATTATCTCCAATTCTTGCATTTTGCCGATAGCCCCGCAACAACTCACCCCCACCAATCACAAATTGCTGCGATGGTAGCAGACTATTTGGAGTCAGTTGAATTGCGCCTCGCAATAATAATAAATTATTATTACCTAACTGTTGTAAACGCTGCGCTTGCGCGAACCAACTAAAAAAGCGCCCATCCGGAACTGGATGCTCATTCACCGTTGCATTGAATAAACCTGTACCAATTTCAAACTGGGATTGGAAAAACCAAGCACCTTGGGCATCACGAGATAGAAAATCTTGGCCAAAACTAAATGCACTGGTACGACTAATGCCATCTTCATCAGGGCCAATTCCAAACGGCATCCCATAATCATTAAAAATAAATGTCTGTCCCCCCTGATAGGTAAACCCAGCCGATAGGGCAAACTCCCGCATCAGTTTTCGCACTAGGGGCTGACGATAACTCAGTTCATAAAGATTGGATTGACCCCGAATACCCAATTCACCAAATTCATCTTGAACGATACTATTTTTATTAAACAATGCCCGCAGTTGAATCGTTCCCTGTAATGGGTTAATGGGTGCCCGGTAACTGATGTCATAAACCTGGGAGTCACCAACTGCTACATTGACCGATCCCCGCAGTTCATCGCCAATTCCTGTCAGATTGCGATGTTTGAGTTCAATTCCAAAGCGCTCGGACCCAACGCTAGGCGGTGAATAGTTATCAGTTCTCAGGGCAACCTCAAAGGGATTCGCTTCCTGGACATAGATCTGCATTTCACTTTCATCAACTTTACCTACATCCGTTTCCGCATCAGCCCGACGCAGACTAGCCTCCATATGCTTAAACAGGGGATCATTTTTCAAGATTTGTAACTGTTCCTCAGCATTCAGGGCATGGAAGGGAAAACCAGCCCCTAAACGAATACGACTCTCAATATAGGCATTACTAACCCGTCGTGATTCACCCGTAATGTCGATCTTGCCAAGCCTTCCCTCGATCACGCGAATAACCGGCTCACCACGCGTAAGCGTACTCTCATCCAGTTCGGCATTAGAGGTAATGTAGTGTTTTTTAATATAAAGCTCAGTTATTTTCTCTGCGATCGCCCGTAATTCCTGGACAGAGGCCCTAGACCCCAGTTGTTGCAGGGCATCTTGCCGAATAGCCTCAATTTCATGGTGGAGGACCGTATTACCTTCAATATGAATCGTACTAATGGGATATTGCGATTCTGTCTCCGGCGGGCCTGTATCCGGTGAACTTGAGTACAGCCGCATATCTTCACGAATGGAGAAGCGATTATTTAAAAATTCAGCATTAACAAAATCTTGTAAAACCGAACTCGCCATTGCTGGGGGAACCGCTGCAACCAGATTTTCATCGGGTAAGGTAGGCGATTCAGGGTGCGACAAGGGAGCCGCGATCGCATTATTTTTGGGGTGGGCAATTAGGTTGTCAGCGATCGCCGTCGCTAGTCGCAACATATTTTGCCGTTCCTGGGCTAGGGCACGAATCGCAATTACCTGGTTTCCCTGTTCCCACATCAGTGATGCCAACAAATTAGGTGGGACCGCCTGTGGTCCATAAATCAGATAACCCTGAAGCTCTGGATTGATCAGGACTGGGGTACCCCTGCTTTGATGTTTGCTTAAGACTTCTTGCGCAAAGGGAGACCTGCGATCGTCAATATAAATGCTGCCAATCAAACAAAATTCCGGCTCACCAGGACAGGTAAAAAGACTGATGATATTAGCAGAGGAAGATTCCGGTAAGGACGCATTGACAAGGTAAGGCGGTGTGACGCGATCGTTCCCCGCCGTCATCATTTCCGGCGGTAATCGATGTTGCCAATCTGGGGGCAGTAGCTTCCTCATTTGCTGCCAATAAAATGACCATGTATCCCCGGTTTGGGGTACCGCTGCAACTGGTTGAGCATTAGCCGGGAGCAAAAAATAAGCTAAACTCAGCGAAACAAGACTTCCCAAAGCTACAAAATTTGATCGCCAGCCCATAACAAACAGCCTGCTACTTGAGCAGGCATAGCTTAACCGATGAAATTTAATTTGGGCAGCAGCCAAACATCAAGTTTGCTGACTGGGAAGCAGTAGATCGCACATTAAAGGCGGGGCAGCCCTCGCGGCTGTCTCAGTAGCCAGCAGGATCATTACACAAAATCTAACGTGGGATAGCCGTCCCGGCTGTCTCAGTAGTCAGCAGGAGGTCCGTAAGCCCCAGTCGTTCGCGTAGCGCCTCCCCCGGAGAAACAATGCCTACCCCACTAGCGATGTTCTAAGCTACTGAGGATCGACGGTCGGGGCAAAGGAAGCCGGGGCGATTTCACCCAGATCAACTTCCTCAAGTAACTGGGTCCAGAGTGATTGTTCGCGGTTATTCAGGCGTAGCTCAGCAATGCCATTGAAAGCATCCAGCCACAGCCCCTGCGATCGATATTCATTCAGCCCTTCTGGCAGAGGCGGCAGCGATTGCGCAACAGTCAGGCGTTCAATATAGCCATGAAACAGGAGTTGCTCTTTAGACACGCCATCCTTTTCGCATACCTCTAGGAAAGACCATTTATAGGATTTATTCGCTTCTAAAGCAGGTAATTTCAATCGTACAATTCCGGGCGAACGATTCAGTGAATAAGTAAGCGGCTTCTCAATCTTCGTCTGACTTTCCATGTCCCTGAGTTCAAGCTTGAAATTAACTACACTGGGGGCCACATACGGGAGGTACAGCCAGACAGTAGGTCGCTCAGCTATTGTCAATAGTGGCCCTACTTCCGGGATCAAAGCCATTGGGAATTGGTCTTCATTCCAGGCTACGCACTCTCCTCCTCGGGTTCCCCCCGGTTTTCGCTGTGAATTTTTAACGGTTCCCTGGGCCAGTACCCGTCTCCACTGCGCGAGGGTTTGGGAACTGTCTGCGGGACGATCGCGGCTCACCCATAACGGTGAGGATGGCAATAGCTCCGTCGGCAAGGCGGTAAGAAGGGGATGCCCCAGGCAGATCGCGGCGGCGATCGGTAGCACACCCACTACACCCAGCCGGGACAGTGAAGAAAATCCTCCCAAATCTGTCAGGCGTGACTTATTCTTCATGACACACTCCTGTATAAAAAGTGAAGAATAAATTTAGTATAAAAAACAACAGGTTTAGCGATCGTATTCACGCAATGAACCCACCGTCAAGCCACTGCTAAGTACCAGTGCTATAGCAGTTGGGACAAAAGGCACCCACAAACCCCGCTGAAAAAGAACGAAGCAACATCCGTAAAACATAATAATAATTATACTACTACTTGTGAGAATCCATAAGTTATGTCGCAGGGGCAACACGAGTAGCCCTCCCAGAAGTGCCCATCCCCAGATCCACAGCCAGTCTTGCCAAAACGGCCAAACAGTGAGTAGCGGTTCACCGTCTTCGACTGCACTGATTAATTGGCTGAGCATGTGCGCATGAATCACAACCCCTTCCCGACTAAGACCGTAGGGCGTTGGCGAGATATCCTGCGCACTGGGGGCTGTTGTACCGATCAAAATAACTTTTTCTTCCCAATTTTCAACTTGTCCAGCCTCCATTTGCTTAAAGAGTTCGGTCATGCTAATCGTCGTATTAGCAGGATTTGACCTACCTCGATATCGAATTAGGATTTGGGAGTCGTGTGTATTACGCAACCACTGATAGCCCCCCGCAAAAAAATCCAAAGGTTTTAGTAGCAAGGTATTAGGCAGATTTTTCCGTTGGAAATATTCTAATGCTAAGCGATAGCTAAAAGAAGTTTCAACAGCGCAAAGGGACTGTGTACGTGGTGTTCTTGAGAGTAGTTGTCTTCGGATAATTCCGCCCTCATCCATCACAAGATCATTAAAGCCAACGCGATCGCGGGCTACTTCGAGCGGCATTCCTGGTGGAAAGCCAGTACTGCTTTTCTCCGCATCCTCGTCGTCACCCGTATAACACACTGGGATGATACTGGGATCTTGCCAGAGTTCTGCTAATTCCGGTGGTGTGGGTGGTTCTGGCCGATCGCGAATAATATCAAAACCAATTAGCATGGGCTGATATGCCTTAAGCGTCTTGAACAATCGCGCTAGTGTTTCATCAGACATGGGTTGACCAAATTCTCGAATATCAGCTTCCGTAATCTCAACAATCACTAAGCGAGGATCAGGCCCGCGATCGGGTAATTGACGCATCATCTGATCATAAAAATGTAGTTCTATAGGTTCAAGAATTGTAGTGAGTCGTAAGCCAATAGTCGCAATAGCAGTAATGGTACTGATCACACTAACTTTTTTAAAATATTGCCTAAACTTATTAAGATCAAAGAGATTTTTTTTAGTATTTTCCTCTGGTTCTGGGCAGATTGGCACGACTGATGCGCCAGCAACCTGATCAGAATGATAACCCTGGAGAATTTTCCAGGTTAAGGATTGCACTGTCGGATTTTGAAATAACACCGGTAACCAACTGGCGCAGGGAAAGCGATCATCCCAGGTTTCCTCCAGACGAGTTCGGGCTTCCCGCATGGCTAAATATAATGATTTTTCTTTTCGACCATTAGCACCGGAAAATGCCTTAAGAAAGTACTCTAAAAACTGTATAGCAACTTGATCTGGAACCAACTGCCTCATCACAATGATATAGGGAACATTGAGCTGACTTAGTTGATACGCTAATCCCAAACCATTACAGGAGTTAAAAATAGCTAACTTCAGCCCATGCTCAACTGCTTGGCTAATACCATGCTTAACCTGATCAATGTTGACGGTTTCATGCTGATTGATCTGAAAACTACCAATCTCGCCATTTTCATTACTATTACTGTGTCCAGCAAAAAACAAAATATCAATCGTCTCCTCCCAAAGTACATTACTAATTTCATGACGATTGGGCAAGAAAAGCTTCTTGATGGGCTTTGTTTTCGGCAAAATATTAAGCAATCTCAAGTCTTCTTCAACATTCAATTCCTGTCTATTCTCTGTTCTAACAATTTGTTCATTAACTCCTAAAATAGCGAGAATTTGTACTGCATCTGGTTTTCTCTGATTTTCAATTCGTTGTGATTCAGGTAAGCTAAAGGCAAAGTCTGAGTGAGGGAAATAGGTAAACAACTTCCATCGATGCCAGGGTAATAGTCGTATTAATTGATCATCAGTTGTGATCAAAACCTGAGTTTCTTCATCACGGGAGAAAAACGATAATACAATCTCACAAATTGAGGTAAAGGATTCCGACCCCAGCCATGCCTGAAAGCGATCGCTCAACGTCTGACTGAGTGTCTCAAGCTCTGTCCAGGAGAGGTTAGTGATTACATCGGGATCTATTTCCAGAACTCGTGTACTTAAGTACTGGCAGAAGCTGTCATAGTACTTTTGCCACTGCTGACAAAGTGCCAGTAGCTCCTCGGAGGGGGGTAAACTTCCGGTTCCCTGCCAGAGGAGACAACGATCGCGTCCCAACAGTTGAGCATCAATATTGGCTAGACCCGTGGCCAGGGTTCCTTTTCCTAATTTAAGTAATACCCGTTGACAGGCCATTGCGATCGCCCTAGGTCGTCATCTCCTAATCTTACTTCATTGGTCTGTTGAAGTTGAAACAGTTGCAAGGCAAAGCCATCTACATCCCTATCGATTGAGGAGGCCAGACAGCCTGCCCCAATCGATAGGGCAGCGCCACATCGCTCCTTAGCTCGCGATCGGCAAATTGTTGGCATTAGTCTCTAGTATCGATAGGATACCCATTAGGAGACTGATCCCTCAAACTTTGCCGCCCACCGTTTCCATTACTGGGTACCTGCCTGTGACGACTCTCCCTGTAACCTATCCTGATCTGGCGATCGCCGCGCAACGGCTGGCGGGTCAGGCTAACCTCACACCGGTCATGACTTCACGGACGGTGAATCAACGCACGGGGCTGGAGGTATTCTTTAAGTGCGAGAATTTCCAACGCACGGGATCGTTCAAGTTTCGGGGCGCCTTTAATGCCCTGGCCCAGTTGCCAGCCGCCGCCAAGCAGCGGGGGGTGTTGACCTATTCCTCTGGGAACCATGCCCAGGCGATCGCCTTGGCCGGTCAATTACTGGGAATTGCCACAACGGTGGTGATGCCCCAGGATGCCCCAGCGGTGAAACGAACCGCGACCGCCAGCTATGGAGCCACCATCATTCCCTACGATCGCGATGAAACCACCCGTGAGGCCCTAGCCGCAACCATTGCCGAGGCAGAAGGGTTAACGATCGTGCCACCCTACGATTACGGCCCCGTGGTGGCGGGGCAGGGGACGGCGACGAAGGAGTTAATTGAAGCAGTGGGGGCGTTGGATGGGTTATTGGTGTG
>NZ_JBRCAD010000197.1:0-17003 GCF_053493415.1 Trichothermofontia sp.
CGGGATGTAGCAGCGGCTCAGGTAGTGAGGCAGCGCGGGATTGCAGCGGTGGGGCACATCGTCAAGAAGCTTGGTGAGGGCAATGTCTAAGACACCCTGTGAGCCAAGAATCCCCGCGCCTTTAGGCCGGGGAGTTGTCAAGCTGATCCTGACGACCCGTACCGATGCATTTAGCCGGGGACTAGATTATCTCTATGGCCTGCGTTCCCTGGCCCTCTTGCCTGAGCTGGTTGCAGTGGTGGACGATCGTGAGGGGCGGGAGACGATCTGCACCTGGATTGGAACCCATATCGATACGGTTAATGCCCACCTGGATACCTATGTGCAAGCCTGCCATGCCTGTTTTTTACCCTGGGAACAGCCTTCTCTACAGGTGTTGGCAACCCCCTTGGCCGCCTCATTTCGAGTAGATGGGGTGTGTAACCTCAAGACTAACCCGATAACGCTCTTAATCGATGTGGGACGGGTTATCCCGCCTGACTGGGGGCGACTAGTAGTGCATGAGTATGCCCATGCCCAGGTTGGCTCCCCAGGACATCATGCCGCCTTTGCCCGATCGCTCACCCACCTCTGCCGAGGATTGGGGCTGCCCCCGCCGCCCCCCGCAACCGATGCCGATGCCCTGAAAACCTATCCCCCTTATCGCTTCACCGCCGAGCCACTGGCCTTTTGGCGGGGAGCCACGCCGGACTGGCCAGCCCAAGTAACGGTCCTGAGTCCGTCCCCGATCGCTGCCCCCTAACCGCCACGGGAGTAGCCCCCACCGCCCGTTCGGCCTTCACCAACGCCATCCCCTTGCCGCCGCCACTTGCCCAACTGCCATCGGGCTAATCCCTTACCAGAAAAGCACTTCAGCTATTTCTGAGCATCAGGTTAAGTTATGTAATTTTTATCAGACTAAATCGAATAATACGACCCCCCTCCCGATATGATTATGAGTAGTTTTGTAAGATTTCGTAAGAAAAGGGAGATTTTTAGGCGTGGCAATTCCTCTCTTACAATATCCCCCCGTTTCCCAGAATCAGCGGGTGGTGAATTATGAGGTCCCTGGGGATGAACAGCCCCGGATTTACTCCACTGACAACCTACTGTCCCCGGCAGATATGGGGAATCTGATTGAGGCAGCCTACCGTCAGATTTTCTTCCATGCCTTTGCGGTGGATCGGGAGAAGTTCCTGGAGTCGCAACTGCGCAATGGGCAAATCACGGTTCGGGATTTTATTCGCGGTTTGTTGCTATCCAATACCTACAAGCGCAGTTTCTATGACCTCAACAGCAATTACCGCTTTGTTGAGCAAACAGTACAGCGTGTGCTGGGCCGGGATGTCTACAGCCAGCGGGAAAAGATTGCTTGGTCAATCGTGGTTGCGACGAAGGGGATTAACGGCTTTGTAGATCAGCTACTTAACAGTGAAGAATATCTGCAAGCCTTTGGGGAAAATATTGTTCCCTATCAGCGGCGGCGGATCTTGTCTGGTCGCGCAACTGGCGAAGTGCCCTTCAACATTAAGTCGCCGCGTTACGATGCCTACTACCGGGCTAAGCTGGGCTTCCCGCAAGCGATCTGGCAAAGTTCTGTGCGTCGTTACACAACCTACGATCGTCAGCCTCGTGCTGGCAGCCCCGCCCTGTTCCTCAACATGGCACGTGCCATCAATCCGCAGGGTAATCAACCCCAGCGGCTTTCGGCGCTCAATATCGATATTGAGAAATCAGTTCCTTACCGCAAATAACGGGCAGTTACCCCGTTTGGGGCGACAAGGCATGGGGTAGGTTATGGGTAGCGGACGATCGCAGGGTCCTATCTCCCAGTAGACCTACCCCTACAGTTTTGCCCATCGTTCCCGTTGACACCTGGCCTATCCCCGAGTATGCCGCTGCTCAGCAATCCCTAAAAAAGCAAGGGGCGGTTGCCCGTTTTGCTCCGGCTAATGCTACAGTTTTGTGCATGAACAAGGGAAAACGAACACAAACTCCCGAACTTAAGGTGCAACTGTTGCGGGAGGGCATTGCCGAGTCTGTTCACTGCGTTGAAGCAGTGGTATGTGACGATCGCGGGCGCGTCCTATCCGTGGCCGGTAATTCGGAAACAACAGCCTTTGTGCGATCGGCGCTCAAACCTTTTCAGGCCCTAGCCGTTACCACAACAGGCACCCTAGCTCGTTATGGTCTCAACGATCGTGATCTGGCCATTATTTGTAGTTCCCATAAGGGGACCGTGGAGCAAGCCCGACAGGCATTTAATGTCTTGTGGCGCTCGGACATCGACCCGTCAGCCCTCCAGTGTCCTACGCCACCGGGCAAGCGGAGTCCCCTAGAGCACAATTGTTCGGGCAAACACGCCGGGATGCTTACGGTTTGTCGGCAGCGGAATTGGCCCCTGAGCAGCTACACCCAATACAAACACCCGGTGCAGCAGTTGATCCTCAGCAAAATTGCGGAACTGCTGCGGATGCCTGCGGCGGAATTTATCGAAGCGCGGGATGACTGTGGCGCGCCTACCTACTTGTTTCAGATTAGTCAGATGGCCTGTCTCTACGCCCAACTGAGTTCGGGCAATAATCTGGATATGGAGCGCATCATTCGAGCCATGACAGGACACCCCGATTTAATTGCTGGAGAGGGTGAGTTTGACACGGTTCTGATGCAACTAACCCAGGGAGAGTTGGTTAGCAAGGGGGGTGCGGAAGGGATTCAGTGCATTGGCCGAGTGGGGGAGGGTATGGGGTTGGCGATTAAGGTACGCGATGGCGCGAAACGGGCCAAACACGCGGCGGCCATCCAATTGCTGAAGCAGTTGGGTTGGATTACCCCTGCGATCGCGGAAGCGCTGGCGGAAACCTTTACCAGTATCAGCCCCTACAAACGGCTGGAAGTGCTAGGAGAACTCTCCCTGATCTAAGTTTCGCAGCGGCGATCGGTGCTGAGCAGAAGGGAGCAGCGTTATAGCCATTGTCATTGAGGTTAGGACCAGGGCAAGGAGCTTAAGCCCCTTGTTAATCACAGCCTTGGAAATGTCCTAAGGAATGTGACTACCGCTATAAAGGGATAAATCAAAGACCGGACTGGGGCAAAGGGACGCCTACCCCACAAATTACTTTTACAGCACTTCCATACCTAGTGAGGTACAGACCAGGGGCTTAAGCCCCTGGTTCGCAAGGCTTGACCGTACTTCATTTTAGAGAGGGAACTAGAGAGGGAACGGCTGTATTGCCTGATTGCCAACTATTTCCGGATTAGGCAGGGGACCAGACTTGGGCGAGCTGTTCCATTTTTTGGGCCAGTTGCACATCCAGGCTGCTAATGGCCTGCCCTAAATCATGGGTGACTAAATCCACGCGGACCCGGTTGTAAACATTAAACCATTCCGGGTGGTGGTTCATTTTTTCAGCCTCGATCCCAGCGGCCACCATCCAGGCCATCGCGACGGTGAAGGAGGCAAATTGATACTCTCGATGTAATTTGCCTTCACGAATCACCCAACCGGGTAGGTTGGCAAGTGCCTGTTGTAGTTCTACTTCGCTGAGCTTGTGTCCCGACATGTTTTTTTGATTTCCGCAAGGTCTTCTGGCCATTGTAGCGATCGATGACGCCCAAAACCGATGGCATGGCCCAGCGATCAGGAGAAGGTTGGCGCTGGGAGTGGCGATACCAGGGACCACGCGTTAACCCGTAACGCTCTCTAGCAATTCCCAATGGTTATTTTGGGTCATCGCCTCATTGACCATATCAAACATTTTACGGCAGTGGTTATTGATCTGGAGGGGGAGTTCCTCATTCTTCGCCACAAACTTCATCCGCACTTCCTCATCTGTGGCAGTACTTTTATCAATGAGCACTTCGACGGTTACCAGCTTGGCAAAGGCCACTTTCCCTGGGATTTCCCGTGCCATCATGTAGTCGCCAGTATCATAGATAACGTCAAAATTACAGGACTCCAGGACTTCCGTAAGTAAGTTCCGGAGGTTGTCAACAGGGGTTGCGACGGTAAACAGACCAGTATAACGAGCCATATAACACTCCGGGGATGCAGCACTGCAACATTGCCATGTCAGGCAACTTAAATTTATGATATCGAACCCAGGCATTGATTAGTTTCCCAGCGGTAGACCAGGAATCCGGACGGGGCTGGTGGAATATTGTTATTGTGCGTTCATCGTGCGTCTTGTCAACCCCTAGTTGGGCGATTATGCTGACGCCAATAGGCAAACCCCCTAGGACTGATGCCCATTGCGAAGAGTTATATTGACGATCGCGCCATCCTGGGTCATTGACGTCGTTGCAATCCCCTCCTCCCCAACCTGTCAGGCCATCAATGGTCCCCATCCGGTGCCTCCCCCTTTGCCCGTCAGCCTAGTTTATGACGAAATTTATCGTTAAGATAATTGAAATTGCCGGGTCCTAATCAGCCGTGGTCGGGGCACCTCTGGCAATGATATGTTTACCCCCTGCCATGCCGTTGTGACTACCGAAACCTTAACCACTGAAACAACAAACCTCTGGCTCTCCCTAGCAACGCTCGTTCAGGCGCAACAAACCTGGCAATGGCGCGGCCATCATATTCAATATGTGGATGTGGGAAGTGGCCCCGCCCTGATTTTGGTGCATGGCTTTGGGGCCGCGATCGGTCACTGGCGTAAAAATATTCCCGTCCTGGCGGCGGCAGGTTATCGGGTCTTAGCCCTTGATCTGCTGGGCTTTGGTCACTCTGAAAAACCCCCCTTGGACTATAGTCTCGACCTTTGGCAAGCGCTCCTGGCAGATTTTTGGGCTGAGAAGGTACAACAGCCAGCGGTGTTCATCGGCAATTCGATCGGTGCCCTGCTCAGTCTGATGATGGCAGCGGACTACCCTCACATGACGCAAGCGGCGGTGCTGCTCAACTGTGCGGGTGGCTTAAACCATCGGCCAGAGGAGTTACCCTGGCCACTGCGTCTGATCATGGGTACGTTCACGCGGGTGGTGAGTTCGCCCTGGCTGGGCCAGTTTATGTTCGATCGCATTCGCCAAAAGCACCGGATTCGCGCCACGTTGAAACAGGTGTATGGTAACCCCGAAGCCGTCACGGAGGAGTTGGTGGAGATGCTCTATGCCCCTGCCTGTGATCCGGGTGCGCAGCAGGTGTTTGCCTCGATTTTGACCGCACCCGCCGGTCCCCACCCCCGTGACCTCTTGCCCCGTGTAAGCTGTCCTCTTTTAGTGCTTTGGGGCGATGCTGATCCCTGGACGCCCGTCACCGGCGGGCAAATTTTCCAGCAGCCCCACTGGCCAGCCACCATTGAATTCATGGCTATCCCCCAGACGGGCCACTGCCCCCACGATGAACGTCCCGAAATTGTCAACGATCGCATCCTGACCTGGTTGGCCAACTTCAAAACGGTTCTCTAACCTGTGATCACGCTGAAGCCGAAACCCTTGCCAACGCTGGCCCCGGTGGGGCGTTATGCCCTGATCTTTCTCATCATCGTCTTGGGGCTGTCGCTCCATCGCTACTTCACGTTTTATACAACCAACGATCAGGGGATTTTTAACCAGGTTTTTTGGAACAATCTCCACGGTCATTTTTTCCAAAGTTCCCTGTCCTCCCAACTTTCGACCAACGTCATCCACGATGGCGAAGTCCCTACGGTCTACTATCACCGTCTGGGGCAACACTTCACCCCGGCCCTGCTGCTGTGGCTGCCGCTCTATGCCCTCTGGCCGTCGCCAGCGATGTTGCTGGTGCTCCAGGTGGGCCTTGCGACCGCTGCTGGTTTAGTCCTCTACGTCCTCGCCCGTCAACGGCTCTCGCCCCAACTGGCCACCTGGATTGCCGCCAGTTACTACGGCGCTAATGCGGTGATTGGGCCTGCCCTGGGGAATTTTTATGATGCTTGCCAACTCCCCCTCTTTGTTTTTGGTTTGCTCTTGGGATTGGAAAAGCGCTGGTATTGGCTGTTTTGGCTGGGGGCAATCCTGACGTTGGCGATCCGCGAAGATGCGGGGGTGGTGCTGGTGGGGATTGGGGCCTATCTGGTGCTGAGTAAACGGGACCCAGGACGGGGGGGGCTGCTGGTGGGTCTCAGTATCGGCTATATCCTGCTGATCACAGGGGTCGTCATGCCCATCTTTTCGGCGGATATTTCGCGGCGCTTTATGATCGAGCGGTTTGGCCAATATGTCACGACAGACGATGCCTCAACGTTGGCAATCATCGCGGCGATCGCCCGTCAACCGTGGCAATTATTCGTTGAGTTGGTAACCCCCGTGGGCGCAACACTGGGCTATTTACTCGGTCACGGGTTGCCGTTGGCCTTTGTGCCCGCGATCGCCCCGGCGAGTTGGGTCATCTCTGGGCTACCGTTGCTGCAAATCCTTCTGCAACAGGGAACCGAAGCGCTATCCATCAATGTGCGCTATGCCACTCCGGTGATTCCGGGCCTCTTCTACGGGGCGATCCTGTGGTGGTCCCAGCGTTTAGCCCCATCAGCAGCCACTGCGATCGCTGGCGCAACGGGGCCGAGCCTACCGTCGCGTCGATTGCGGCGGTTTTGGGCCGGTTGTATTGCCCTATCCCTCCTGTTTACCCTGACTGCGAATCCCCACCGGGCGTGGTATTTCCTGATGCCAGACTCGCTTCAACCCTGGGTATATGTGTCGTTGCCTCGGCAGTGGCACCATGTGAGCCAGATTCATCAGGTCTTGGCGCAAATTCCGCCCACGGCCAGTGTGTCGGCTTCGCGGTTTTTGGTGCCCCAGGTGTCGGGGCGGCGGGCGGTGCTCCAGTTGCCCTATTTACAAGTGCGGGATGATCAGTTCCAAGTGATCAATATGGAGTATGCGATCGCGGATTTCTGGAATTTGTCTTATCAACTGGCGTTTGCTGGGGCACGGGCGAAGTTGGCCGAAACGTTGACGGTGTTTGAGCAGGCCCAGGAGCAGGGGGGATATGCGGTCGTAGCCTATGCCGATGGGGTGGTGTTGCTACAGTGGCAGGGGGTGCCCAAGCCAACGGCGATCGCGGCCTGGGAAGCCCAACGACGGGAGTTGCGATCGCGCTTGGCCCAATGGTTGCCGGAAGCGCCAGACTAAGGGTGACAGCACTAGGGTAGGATCGAGGCTTAGGGCAATGACCCGTAGCGTTGTGATCAGGCAGTAGACCCGGTTGAGGTGAAATCCAAATGAGTCATGCGGTGACTTGGGACCCGGAGGCAGAAGCGCGGCTGCAGGAAATTCCGTTTTTTGTGCGGCCAATGGCCCGAAAGAAGATCGAAAAGTTTGCCCAGGAGGCGTTGGGAGCAACGGCGGTGACGGTAGAAATCTACGAGCAGGCGAAGCAAAAGTTTGGTGAGTAATCCTCTGGGGCGGCGATCGTTGCGGGAGCAGGGCGATCGCACTGGCTACTGGGAAGAAAATTGGCAGTTCCCCTTGACGAAGGGACGCTCCACAGGGCACTATGGAATACGCAATCCGGGGCTATAGCTCAGTTGGTAGAGCACCTCAATGGCATTGAGGGGGCCAGCGGTTCGAGTCCGCTTAGCTCCATTAGGTTTCAGACGACAAACCCCCACGCCGTCATGGTTTGGGGGTTTCTAGTATGTCCGTACCTTGTCTTATCTGGTCATATTTAGACCAGGCATAACGGATGGATTACGGACTGGTACATAAATACTCTGGTAGTGGGGGGCGGGTTAGCGCTTTGCCGTAGGTTTCCGCCATCATGCGGGCGTGGCTGTGCCCTGCCACCTCAGCCGCTTGCAGGAAGGTGTAGCCCTACTCTACTAGGTGAAATAGGCGGGTATGCCGTGTGTTGTCGGTAGGTCAATAAAATCCCTCGCTGCCACGAAAAAACCCTAATCTCCCGGCGTCAAGGAGCTTAGGGCTAGTGAGTTGTCTGAATTGAGGGTCGGATCATGAGTACATACGCACTCATGCCACCTCTAGGGTTACTTATACAGTTCCGTAGCCAGCCGGAATGCCAGAATACCGGGGATAAGGGCAACCACTAGCGCCACAAAAACTTGCGTATCTGACAGCATAATGACGAATAGACTCCTTAATGCAACAGAATGGCTGAATGAAAATACTTTCCGTCAAATTGTCAGCCAGGAAAACCAGTTGTTACATGACGTAATATAAGTTTGCCGATGCCAGCCTCGCGATCGCGGAGGACCCAGGAGCGTGCAGCCAGCCCTCTCCTGGTGGGAAATCGCCGTAGTTCCTAGGCTTTGGCACCTAGCCCGACCCTGCTTGGTCCGGCTACTCCGCCGTTGGCAAGGCCGATTGCCGTTGTACCACAATGAGGGCCACAATCCCGATCGCTACCGCAAACCACAGGGTTAACAAGCGGATTAAGAAGGTGGCCGTGACGGCGATCGTTTGGGTCGCGCCATAAAACACGGACAAACCAATTAGCAAGGCCTCCGTGCCGCCTATTCCACCCGGTAAAAAGGTCAGGGCGCCGAGTAAGCCGGACGCCGTGTGGATCAGCACAGCCTGGTAGGGGGTAATCATGGTCGCCCCGAGGAACTGGAACAGGACATACAAGACCAGACCCTCCAGCCCCCAAGCCATAAAGGCCAAGAGAGTACTGCCCGCAAGAATTTTAGGTTTGAGGAGGGTGCTGGCGCTGTCAATGAGATGCTCAAACTTATCGGCGATCGCCCTTAGTTTCGACCAGCGGGCCAGGGGATGTAAAATCCCCCGTTTCACCCACGCTGGTTTTTGTAGTAACAGGATAAGGGCCAGTTGAATGAGGCCGATCGTCAGTACCAGCCATTGCAAATCAGCGGCAGTGGACAGACTGAGGCAGATCAACAGCACGACGGAAAGGGCATCGGTAAACCGTTCGCAAAATAAACCCGCCAGCGTAGGGGCGATCGGGATCTGGTATTGACGTTTGAGCAGGAGGGATTTAATCGACTCACCCGCCTTCCCTGGCGAAGCGGTCAGGGCAAAACTGGCTAAAAAAATACGAAAACTGTGGCTCCAGGGCACCCAATAGCCCATTGCGACTAAATACCACTGCCAACGCAGGAAGCGCAGTCCATAGCCCAGAAAGACAACCCCAGCCAGACTGGGCAGCAGCCAAACCGGCAACAAATTCAAGGCCTGCCAAAACTGCCCAAGGCCACTCCAAAGAACGATCGCCAGGTAGAGGGTGGCGGCAGCAATGACCGAAAGCATCAGGCCCCGTTCCCAGGTGGGGGGGAGGTTTCCCGTCTCGACCGATCCAAAATTGCGGTAATGGGGGACATCGGCGATCGCTAATAACTCACGATCACCCCGACTATCGCCATAGGCGTAGAGATAAAACTGACGCGGATCACCGAGGAGGTGGTGTAACCGGGCAACTTTTTCCGGGCCATAGCAATTGTTACCCTGAATTTTGCCAGTGATGCGATCGGCCTCCACCACCAGCTCAGTCCCGGCAACCGCATCAATCCCCATCTGGTCAACCCAGGGCTGCAAATAAACCATCAAGGACGCACTGATGACAAGGGTTTGGTGCCCCTGTTCCTGGTGCCAGCGAAGACGCTGGAGGGTCTCTGGTCGTAAGAGGGGAGCAATCCCTTGCCGAGCAAACCGCCGTCCCCACTGCTGGACTAATTCCAGAGATTGGCCCTTCAGAAAATAGGTCAGGACAATTTCCTTGGCCCGCCAGTTGGGAATCAGCCGTAGGGCATAACCGAGAAGGATGGGGAACAGGAGCGCCATGCCCAGCCAAAACCGGCCCCTGCCAACCGATTGTCGGAGAAAAACCAAGAACGAGTCGTTGTGGGTAAGGGTACCGTCAAAATCAAACACCGCAACGATCGGACGACGCTCCAGGGGAGACGCTGCGGGAACGGGATCGGGGGGCACAGGACGATCAGTCCCGGCGATCGGGGTAGGTTCGTTGGGTTGATTCAAAATACCAATACTGCGGGAGGAGTGATGGCGTCTTCTTGAATATCGCCTGGGTTAGCCATGTCAAGTTTAGGCGATCGGGGAATATTCCGGTTAGCGCCCCCCAGTCGTGAACTGAGATGAGACCCTACGCCGCCCAGTTGATTTCTAGAGCAACACCGACGCCCGTTCTGCTAGGGACGATCGCTCACCCTTGAACAACGTAATATGACCCGCTAGGGCATCCTGCTTAAACCGCTCAACCACATAGGACAGACCATTACTAGCCGCATCCACATAGGGATTGTCAATCTGATCCACATCGCCCGTGAGGACAACCTTTGTGCCCTCCCCCGCACGGGTGAGGATGGTCTTCACCTCATGGGGCGTCAAATTTTGAGCCTCATCCACAATGAGAAATTGTTTGGGTAAACTACGACCTCGAATATAGGTTAGGGGTTCAATTTGCAGTAACCCGCGCTCAATTAACTCCTCATGTCCTCGCTGCCAATGCCCCATTTTCCCAGAGGATTCATGCACCCCAAAAATTAAATCAAAATTGTCATACAACGGCTGCATCCAGGGGGTCAGTTTTTCCGAGACATCCCCCGGCAAATAGCCCAAATCCCGGCCCATTGGCACGATCGGGCGCGAAATCAACAGGCGACTATACAGGTTCTCATCCGCCACCTTCTGCAACCCCGCCGCGATCGCCAGCAACGTCTTTCCCGTCCCCGCCTTGCCTACCAGGGTAACCAACTGCACCGAGTCTCGCAGCAACAGTTCCAGGGCAAATTTCTGCTCCCGGTTGCGGGCATGAATCCGGGACACCCCCGTATTCGGTAATTTGATTAAAGACACAATTTCCCCCGCCTGGCCCACTATCCCTAGGGCCGTATGGGAGGGATTGGTTTCATCCACCAGTGTGATCGCTTCATTGGGCAGCAATTCAGTCTCCAGGGTAATACTGCCCTGCTGATAGAACTGATCAATCAGGACTGGAGCCGCCCACACCTCCGCCGCGCCTGTATACAGTTCTTCGACATCCACCTTGTCAGTTTCGTAGTCCTCGGCCCGCAAGTCTAGGGCATCGGCCTTAATCCGCAGGTTGGTGTCTTTGCTGATCAACACCACCGGACATTGGCACTGGCGCTTGAGTTCCAGAGCCACAGCCAGGATGGCATTATCCCCCTGATCGCCCTCTAGTTCAGCGGGTAACTCTTGCAGCGTCTTACGGTGGCACAGCGCAACCCGCAATACTCCGCTCCCCCCATTCAGGGGGATGCCTTCCGTGAGGTGCCCCTTTTGGCGCAGGCGATCGAGGTTCCGGGACACCTGACGGGCATTACGTCCAGTCATCTCTGGCTGCTTTTTGAAGCGATCGAGTTCTTCGATAATCGTCATCGGCAACACAACATCATTATCCTGAAACCGCAGCATGGCATTCGGGTCATGCAGAAGCACGTTGGTATCCAGGACAAAGATTTTTTTCATATTTCGATGGGTAGCAGTAGACGAATCCTAACAGCAGTCGCCGCTAAATGACTCCTTGCGGCTGGGGTGTGGTCCTAAATTTTGGCAACCCAATCCCCCTTCCCCCGCTTCCAGTCAGCCAAAAGCGGCACAGCCACCGGTTGAGAAGGAAGTCACAACAATTAGGCAACGGCTGTTGCTAATAGCAGCAACCAAAACAGAGTCGTTAATCCTACCAACCCAACTAGGCGCAGGGAGTGGGGATGTTTGGTTTTTGCCGACGCATCTGGATACATGGGGCCTCCCTCCTGCCAGTCATTTAGCCTTGCCAGTTCATCCAGCCTGCACAATTGCACAATCGCGTCGCACCAGCGGACGGCTCCTGGCTATTTCTATTGTCAGCATTAAAATCAGGCAGCGATCGCGCTAGCAATGAAATTTGACATCCTTGTCTTATCCCGTTTTTCGGATTTTTCGGGATAGGTGCAGGGTACGATCGCTCAAGGCAGTTGTGTTAGCAGGGCAAATTTAGCAGGGCCAATCTTTGGACATCGGCTAGTCCAGCTTGGGGGAGGGATAACCGGGGGGTATCGGGACCGTAAAGCGGTTCGAGATGGGCGATCGCTTGCTGGTAGTGCTGCTCGGCTTGGCGAAATTTCCCTTGTTTGGCGTAGAGATGGCCAAGGCTGGTATCGAGGTCGGCGCGGAGGGGATGTGGTCCTAAAACGAGGCTAAATTGGGTTTTGATTTGGGTATAGATCTGCTCGGCTTCAGCAAAGCGCTGTTGTTCAGAGCGAATATGGCCGAGGATGATTAAGCTACTCACGAGGTTGGTGACTACGAATGCAATTAAAGATTTTAATCTACGATGAACAAAAAGAGGAGACTTTAGAATGGAAAAACTAGATCGGTATCGAGAAATCATTCAAGCGATTTTGCAGGGCTATAGCGATCGCCGTTCTAATGAGGAGATCGATTCCCAGTGTATTTTCGACACTCAACGGGATCACTATCAGGTTGTCAATGTTGGTTGGTCCAATCGACGACGGGTTTATGGGTGTGTGCTTCATCTCGATCTTAAAGATGGCAAGGTTTGGATTCAATATAATGGTACTGAGATTGATATTGGTAAAGAACTGCTCGATCGCGGGATTCCTAAATCCGATATTGTCCTGGGTTTCCAACCACCGCACCGTCGGCCCTTTACTGATTATGCTGTTGGCTAAGTTCGTGAACCACCAAGGCACTAAGCACACTAAGGAACACGAAGCTTAGTGCAACTTTGTGCCCTTCGTGCCTTCGTGGTGAAAACTTAAGCGGTAAACCAAAATGACCCAATCACTCTATGAACAGGATTTTTTGCTTTGGACAGAGGCAACTGTTGCCCAACTTAAGGCACGAGATTTTGAACACCTAGATCTCGATCATTTAATTGAGGAGATTGATGCCTTGGGCCGATCGCAGCGGAAGGAACTTAAAAGCCACCTGCTGGTGTTGCTGGAGCATTTGCTGAAGCGATTGTATGTGCCCTCGCCGGGTGACTATCGCGGTTGGGAGAATACTATTGAGGAGCAGCGGCGACAGATTGAATTGGAATTGGAGGATTCACCGAGTCTAAAGAATTATTGGGATGCGGCGTTTGACACTGGATGGCGATTGGCCTTGAAGGGGGTGCGTAAGTCCTATCCAGCAGTGAATTTTCCAGATGAGTGGCCGTTTGATCAGGCCCCGGATGCCATGCTGAATTGTGATTTTTGGGAAATCGAACCACCAAGGCACTAAGAACAATAAGGAACACAAAGCTTGGTGCAACTTTGTGCCCTTATTGAGCAGGCCTTGGCGGATCTGCGGCAGGCAGCAGAGCGGGGTGTGGCGGGTGCTGAGGAGCGCTGGCAGGTGGTGCAGGGGGTATGGCAAGAGGCGGAGCCGGATTGGGATGAGCTTTCTACCTTTGGGGAGGAGCCGCTTGCAGCGTTATTTGAGTTGTAATGATTAACTTGGGCTGCTTTCCAGTTAATCCTTCCTTTAACAAGATACCAAGGGCACCAAGGTCCACCCAAGATCTTAGTGTGCCTTCGTGTTCTTAGTGCCTTTGTGGTAACCACCAAGACCCCAAGGGCACCAAGGTTCACCAAGTTAGACAATAAACCGCTGAATCCCTTGCTTGATCAGCGACACATTGAAGTTAACCAGGAAGCCGAGGCGATGGCCAGATAACTTCAGGTAGGTGAGCAGTTGCGCCCGATGCACTGGCAAAATCACCTCAACTGCCTTTAGTTCTACAATTACACACCGCTCCACCACCAAATCTAACCGAAACGCCGAACCAATCTGGATATCCTCATAGATGATGGGCTGCGGCTGCTCAGCCTCCACAAATAACCCCTTCTTCTTCAACTCATGCACCATGCACGCCTGGTACACACTCTCCAATAGTCCCGGCCCCAGCTTCGAGTGGACCTTAAACGCCGCATCCACCAACGCCTTCGCCACCTGCTCCGTCCGTTCCGGCAACGCCCCTTGCATCCCCTTCGTGCCCCCTTCGCGCCCTTCGTGTCTTAGTGGTTCCCTTTTTTCTACCACCAAGACACAAAGCACACAAAGATTCACCAAGGTTAATGTTTTAGTACGATCGCCCCTCCCCTATCGAGAGACTCAGGCAAATTGGGGGGGCAGTTCTGGTTTAATTAGCAAACGGCCCCAGTCCTATGTCGAGCGTGGGATTGAGAGTCTAAAGTTACAGAAAGGTTCAGCAGAGTATTTAACGCCGACGCCTTCCCAAACTTTTCATGGACAGCATTATATAATTTAGGACTACTATAAAACACTTTAATCAAGCTGCATAAATCAATACAAAGCAATATCAAAACATATAAAGAGGACAATCCAAATACTGGATAATATCCCCTTGGCTAATCTATACACACCAACAGTAGTGACAAAAACTGATGGTTGATCAAGAGTTAAGCAACTCGTAAAAAACCTTTGCGTAAACCATCATAAACCTGGTTGATCAGTGCATGATCCTGTTCACTTAAGGCATCGCAGGTCAACAGTTGCATCATTAATTGCTGATGGTCGCGGGTGATACGACGCGCCTGGAAAATTTGTTCAACAACGATCGCCAACGACTCTGTTGACATGGGGGCCGTTGGTTGTGGGGAGTGTTTTGCAGACCGAAATTGCGGCGAAGTAACATTCATAGCAGTGATGGCGATACGATGAAGTACGGATAAAGCAGGTGCCCCCAACAGCTTGTCAGTGGGCTTGGGAGGAAAGGCTGAAGCACACCCGACTCGAAAATCTACGGTGGAATGTTAAAGCGTAATCCGCACCCTGGAAGTTACGTCCGTAATAATACTGTCGTATATCTCCGCAATGTGGGCTGTGATTCAATGGCGTATGGGGTGTGATCCTGGTAAGTGCTGCTAGTGATTTGCATCAACAGGATGTGTGATTTCTCGTCAACTCGTCCCCAAAGATCAACACACCGATTCCGTAGCCGTGGGTTGCCTAGTACCCTGCCAACCGCTGTACTCAGGGGTTCATCGCGAAGGAACACTGGTTCTAGAGCGATGGGGGAGTTGCCCAGGGCCTTAGGGGGAGCGATCGCAGCACCTTGGGAACTTGGGAGTGGAGATAGCCATCCCGGTACAGGCCACACCCCAGTTCAAAATCTTGATAGCGCACATGGACATAGCCCGACTGTACATCGGCCTGGAGGGGTTGGGAATGGCCCTGAAGAAACTGCACAACCGCTGCTGGCGTGGTCAGTACCATCACATTTTTCTGAAGTTGCGTCCCCAAGGCTTGCAGGGCAAAAGTTGTCGGCTTGTAATCGGCCTGTCCGATCCGCAGCAAGATCAACCCCAAACTTTGGGGAACCAAGGGCACAGTGGGTTGACAGGTACGAGTCGTGGCCCACAGCTTATCTTTGCCTTTGGTCCAAAGCTGGAAATTAGCGAGGGCCATTGGAGCCAAGCCAAACCGATCGCCCAACCAGGCGATCGCCGCATCGGGGGCAATGGGCTGTACCGGTGAGGCCACGGTTGGGGAGACTGTCGGCGTCAGATGGGCTGTCGTGCGCCGGATGCGGGCGAGGAAAAACCCACCGGTGTCATTGTGGTGCGGGAAAAAGCGACGGGCATGGTGCAGATCCGCGCGGTAGGCTTGCCCTTGCCAACGGCCTAATCCGGGTTGAGACTGGAGATCCCCTAAAGCGATCGCCTCCAGACTCCCACGATCGCCTAGGACCGCATCGATCACCGCCTCATTCTCCTCCGGGGCAAAGGTACAGGTGCTATAGACCACCACACCCCCCGGCTTGACCAATTGCAAGGCGCGATCGAGGAGAGCCTGCTGCACCCGCGCCAACCGCTGACTAAAAGCCGCATTCCAGGATTTGGCTGAAGCCCGATCGCGGCCTGATTGTTTGCGAAAGGTCCCCTCCCCCGAACAGGGTGCATCAACCAATACACGATCGTAGGCATGGTTAGGGAGGGCAATTTCCCGACCATCCGCATGGGTTGTGATCACATTCCACAGCCCTAAACGGGCGATCGTCGTGGTCAGACTAGCGAGGCGCGTGAGATTTTTCTCATTGGCCACCACCTGTCCCTCCTGCCCCACCCGCAAAGCCATTTGGGCCGTTTTTCCCCCCGGTGCCGCACAAAGGTCTAAGACCACCTCTCCCGGTTGGGGATCAAGGGCCTGCACCGCCGTCATCGCAATTTCCTCTTGGACGTAATACCATCCCGCCGCAAAGGCCAGGGTTGCCCCTGGTTTCTGCCAGCCCGGACAGCGAAAAGCCTCGGGATACCATGCCAAGGGGACGGCGGCGATCGCCTCAGACTGAAGCCAGTCCACAAAGCGGCTAGACCCCACCTTCAGCGGATTCCGCCAAATGCAGGGGGGAAGCGGTTGGCTGAGATCAACAGCCCCCGTATCCAGTAGGGCGTGATAGCGGCCTAGGGCATCAGGCATGGGTGAGGAGTGAGAAGTGAGGAGTGAGAAGTGAGGAGTGAGAAGTGAGGAGTGAGGGCTGGGAAGTGGGTGTTCTTGTTGCAGATGCGATGATTACTGCCACTGGGCGATCGCGGCTTGGGCCTCTTGGTAGACCTTGGTCTGGGCCGGGGGGACCAGTCGGGCAGCCGCAATTGCCTGTTGCCGATTGCCCCAGGTTGCTCGCTCCCGGGCGATCGTCATAATTTCCCGACTCCAAGCTTCCATGGCGATTTGAGCCTCTTCGTAGAGGGGTTCACCCGGTTGGATCTTGCTGGCGAGGGCGATCGCCTTGCTGTAGGACGACGCTTGATAGGGGGCTTGGTTAATCAACCCTTCCGCTGCCATCAACACAATCTGGTTGGTATGGCGCAATGTCTCGCCATCGGTGGTCGGAGTCACCGGGGGCAGTGGTGTCAGGGTCGGTGCAGTGGCGGGTGAAGTGGTGGCGGGTGAGGCCTGTTTCGGTACCGGCGACGGCACACTATGGCTGTTCAGTGCCTCCCAGTTACGTCCCAAGATGGCCAAAACTAACAGGAAAACCCCAGTCCCCCCCCACAGCAAAACCCGGCCCCAAAAAGCGCGATCGGATACGGGCAACGGTTCGTCCGGATGGGTTGGGTTGGCCAGGGGTTCAGAAGGCATAGGGGGCGGTGTTGGGG
>NZ_JBRCAD010000198.1:0-28761 GCF_053493415.1 Trichothermofontia sp.
CCCCAAATTCTCCCCCCGATTGTTAATCCCCAACCTCCAGTGGTGCTGCCCCCGGAACGGGTGCGGGCCTATTTTGTGGTGATTCCGGGTCGGGAGGATGAATTGCCCTTGATTGCCAATCGGGTGCAGGTGTTGGGGGGCAGTGAGTTACGCGTGGTCACCCGATCGCAACCCCGAGGACCACACGTGGCGATCGGTCCCTACGATCGGCGCAGTCAGGCGGAGTTTTGGAATAACTTTTTACAAAGTTCGGGCTTTCGCAATAGTCGGGTTTATTTTGGGTATTAGGGAGTTCACCGCTGAAATAACGGGTTGAATGCATGGGCAGGGGGATGAGGTCATGACAGCACCATTACGGCCCGGAGTATCACCCTCGGAATTTGGCGAAGGGCGGCCAGCAGACCTCGAGCGCTGGGTGGTGACAGCGGCCCAGATGCGGGAAATTGAGGCCCAGGTGTTCGCGGCGGGGATGCCGGTTGCCGCCCTGATGGAAAAGGTGGCTGGTTTGGTGGCGACCCGCATTCAAGCCCTCTATCCCCGTACCCAACTGGCTGGTCAAGCTGTGGGCGTATTGGTCGGTCCCGGCCACAATGGCGGCGATGCGCTGGTCGTAGCCCGTGAACTTCATCTGCAAGGGTACACCGTTCTCATTCATGCCCCGATCGCCAAACAAAAGCCCTTAACCGCCAACCATGCCCAGTATGCCCAGTATTTAGGCATTCCCTGGGTAGACACGATCGCCCCCCTTCTCGCCTGTGGCCTAGTGATCGATGGTTTGTTTGGCTTTGGCTTGGAACGGCCCTTAGCTGGGGATATGGCAACCCTAGTCGATCGCGTGAGCCAATCCGGGGCCGCGATCGTGAGTATTGATCTGCCCTCTGGCCTACACACTGATACGGGGCAGCCCTTAGGGACCGCTATCCGGGCCGATCACACCCTGTGTTTGGGCCTGTGGAAGCTTGGCCTGTTGCAGGACCCTGCCCTCCCCTACGGCGGGCATCTCAGCCTGATCGATTTTGGTCTGCCCTTGGCGGTGGTCCAGGCCGTGGTGGGGACAGTCCCCCCCATCCAGCGACTCACTGCGGCTACGGCGATCGCCCAGTTGCCCCTGCATCGCCCCCCCCTCACCCACAAGTATCAGCAAGGCCATTTGCTCCTCATCGCTGGCTCGGAACGCTATCAGGGCGCGGCCCTGCTGGCCGGGTTAGGCGCACGGGCCAGTGGTGTGGGGATGCTCTCGATCGCGGTGCCCCAACGGCTTAAACCCTTTTTCGTAAGTCACCTGCCCGATGCCCTCATCCTGGGTTGTCCGGAGACGGCAACGGGGGCGATCGCTGATCTGCCCACCGATTTGGATTTGATCACCCATTGTCCCTACAGCGCGATCGCTGCGGGACCGGGATTAACCCTGGACGCAGCAGCGGTGCTAGCACGGCTATTGGCCGTTAAGGCCTGTCCCCTGCTGTTGGATGCCGACGGGCTGAACTGGTTAGCCACGCAGACCGTTGCCAGTGCTTGCCGCGATCGGCGTGCCCCCACCGTTCTCACACCCCATGCGGGGGAATTTCGGCGGCTGTTCCCAACCCTCGCAACCAGCGAAACCGATGGAGTCACCCAGGCGGCGCGGGCAGCCCAAACCAGTGGCGCGATCGTGGTTCTTAAGGGGGCACGGACGATCGTCGCGGTCCCCGATGGCCCCCGATGGATCAATCCCGACAGTACACCGGCCCTAGCCCGGGGGGGCAGTGGTGACGTGTTGACGGGGCTACTCGGCGGCCTGATGGCCCAGGCGGCAATTCGCGCAGCGCTCCCGGCGGGAATCGCCGGTGAGGCGATGGGGGACGCGATCGCGGCGGGGGTATGGTGGCATGCCCAAGCAGGACGGTTAGCGGCGGCTGAACGGACCCTCCTGGGGGTCGATGCCCAGACCTTAAGCACCTATCTCCTGCCAGCTTTGCAGCGACAGCAAGGAAATTTGGTACGATAGGGGAGCTAGGCATCTGCGGACGTGGCGGAATTGGTAGACGCGCTAGATTTAGGTTCTAGTGTCTTTGACGTGAGAGTTCGAGTCTCTCCGTCCGCATGGGTTATGACCGCATAGGGGACATCCCAATTCCCGCCGTAACGTCAGGCGATAGCTAAAGCGATGGCGGCAGGTCGATTGCCGTCACCCTCATTATCCAGAGTAGGATGGGGGTAGGGATTAACCCGAGCGGCTGGGGGCCGCGCCCCGCTCGCTCATGCGCCCGCAATCTCAGTCCGGCAATCGTTGGGTGGCTAACGTTTTTCTATGCGTGATTTTCTTAAACAAATCCTCGCCACGGTCGTTGGGTTAATCCTGTTCTCTTCCCTGGTGATTACCGGGTTTGGGGCGCTCTTGCTGTTCCTGCTGGTTGCCACCGCCAGCCGTGAACCCACGCCTAAGGTCAAGGCCCAGTCGATTTTAGTCTTTGATCTTGCCCTGAGTGTGACCGATTCGCCGCCGCCTTTTGATCCGGCGAGTGTGTTCAGTCAAGTCCTCCTCGGTGAGGAGGATACCCACATTACCCTGCATTCCCTCACCCAGGCCCTCACCCAAGCGGCCACCGATGACAATATTGTGGCCCTGTTCCTGGATGGGCGGGCCGGAACCGGTCTGGCCGGTCCTGCTTCACTCCAGACGGTGCGATCGGCGATCGCCCAATTTCGCGCCAGCGGCAAACCGGTGCTGGCCTATGCGGTGGACTGGGCGGAACCCGCCTATGTCTTGGCTACCGAATCAGATACCCTGGCGATGAACCCGATTGGCGCCCTGGAACTCAATGGCTTCGGGGTTGAAAACGTCTTTTTAGCGGGTGCCCTCAAAAAGTTTGGGGTGGGGGTGCAAGTGGTGCGCGTCGGCCAGTATAAATCTGCGGTTGAGCCGTTGCTGTTAACCCAAAGCAGTCGGGAAAGTATTACCCAAACCCAGCAGTGGCTGGGGGATCTCTGGCAAACTACCCTGGCCCAGGTGAGTGAGGCCCGCCAACTGCGTCCCCAAGATATACAGACCATCGCTAACCAGGGCGGTTTACTGACGGCGGCGCAGGCCAAAACCCAAGGCTTGGTGGATCGTCTTGTTTATGAAGATGAACTGTGGGCGGAACTGCGGCAACTCAGCGGTAAACCAGAGGGGGATGATCCCTTTCGCCAGATTGGCGTCCGTGCCTACGCAGATACCCTGACTCCCCCTTCGCCTGCCCTGGATAACCGTCCTCGGCTGGCGCTTGTCTACGCGGAAGGGGACATTACCACGGGTGAAGGCATAGATGGCCAACCGAGTATTGGCAGCGATCGCCTGATTCGCGATTTACGCACCCTGCGCCTCGATGAGCAGGTGAAGGCGATCGTCCTGCGGATTAACAGCCCTGGGGGGGGCGCGATCGCGTCGGAACTGATCCAACGGGAGGTGGCCCTAACCCAAAAAGTCAAGCCCGTGATCGTTTCAATGGGCGATATGGCGGCCTCTGGGGGATATGGCATTGCTGTCCCGGCAGGGCATATTTTTGCGGAACCGACAACCATTACAGGGTCGATCGGTGTCTTTGGCATTCATCTCAATATCCAACAATTGGCCAATAACCAGGGGGTGACCTTTGATGCGATTAAAACCGCCCCCGCTGCCGAAGGCGAAACCCTGACCCGTCCGCTGACAGCCCAAGAACTGGCCCTGCGCCAACAATTTGCTGATCAGATCTACGATCGCTTTCTCACGGCGATCTCGGAAGCCCGTAACCTACCTAAGGCCAAGGTGGCAGCGATGGCTGAAGGACGGGTCTGGTCTGGGTTAACGGCCCAGAAGTTAGGGCTAGTCGATGAACTCGGTAACCTGGACGATGCGATCGCCTATGCTGCCGAACAGGCCCAATTAGGCGATAACTGGCAACTCGCAGAATATCCTCCCCAACGCAGGCTAGAAGAACAGCTACTCCAGCGCCTATTCCAGCGTGCGATCGCCCTCAAACTCCTCCCCACCCCCAACCCAACCCCAGCCTCCGGTCTATCGCTCCTCACCGCCGAGGGGCAACGCCTGCAACAAACCCTCACCTGGCTCCAGGCCCATCCTGCCCCCCTGGGTCTGTATGCCCGCCTGCCCTTCAACCTCACCCTGAAATAAACCTGAAATAAACAGTATGAATTTTGAATTTTGAACCATGCCCTTAACCTCCCCCCGCACCTCCCAACCTACCCGCAATTCGCCGCCACCGATTCCGGAGATGCTGGCCAAGGCTCTGGATGGCACTGACCTGACCGTCGCTGAAGCGATCGCCCTATTGCAAACCACCAACTCGGACCTGATCGCCCAAATCCGCGACACTGCCGATCAGCTCCGCCAGCGACAAGCCGGGGATACGGTTACCTATGTGATCAACCGCAATATTAACTTCACCAATATCTGCGAACAGCATTGCAACTTCTGTGCCTTTCGGCGGGATGCGGACCAACCGGGAGCCTACTGGCTGGATTGGGACACGATTCTGGCCAAGACGGAAGATGCCGTAAGACGGGGCGCGACGGAAATTTGTATGCAGGGGGGCCTGAATCCAGCGGCGAAGCTGGGCGGCTCAACCCTGGCCTACTATGAGCAACTGGTTACCACGATTAAAGCCGCCTTTCCCCAGATCCACCTCCATGCCTTTTCCCCCCAGGAAATTGCCTTTATCGCGCGGGAAGACCAGCGATCCTGTGCTGATGTGATTAGCACCCTCCAAGCTGCTGGCGTCGGATCGATGCCGGGCACTGCGGCGGAAGTGCTGAACGATCGGGTGCGTCAGGTCCTCTGTCCAGAAAAAATCAATACCGCCACCTGGCTGGATATCGTCAGCACGGCCCATCGGCTGGGCTTGCCCAGCACCAGCACCCTCCTATCGGGCCACATTGAAACGCCCGCCCACCAGATCGAACACCTCAACCACTTGCGCTCGCTCCAGCAGACGGCGATCGCCCAGGGCTATCCAGCCCGCATCACCGAATTTATTCTGCTGCCCTTTGTGGGCCAGGATGCGCCTCCTTCCTTGCGGCGGCGGGTTGGGCGCGATCAGCCCGTGTTGGCCGATGCGCTCTTACTGATGGCTGTTGCCCGGATTTTCCTGGGTAACTGGATTGCCAACCACCAGCCCAGTTGGGTCAAGTTAGGCTTAGCTGGCGCGACTGCGGCCCTTACCTGGGGGTGCAATGACATTGGCGGTACCCTCATGGAGGAGCATATTTCGACAATGGCCGGTGCCCAAGGGGGAACCTGTCTGGAGGTGGCGGATTTGCAGGGAGCCGCGATCGCGATCGGCAGACCCTACCGCCAGCGCGATACCCTCTATCAAGCTCCGTTGCAATAGACGGTTTCCCTGAACTCACACTCAGTTAAGGTCACGCGTTGAGTTGAACGATCGCTGGCCTAATAATTGATCGCGCAGGTGTTTAATTTGATCGCGAAACTTAGCTGCCTCTTCAAACTCCAGATTTTTCGCTGCGGCCTTCATTTGGGCTTCTAATTGGGTGATCAACTCTGGGATTTGCTCTAGGGGCAGTTCTGTCAAGTGTTCGTAGGCGGTTTCGAGTTCCTGGGCATTCAAGCGACGGGAAATTTCCAGGAAGGAGAGAATCGCATTGCTTGATCGCGGACGAATGGGTTGGGGTGTAATCCCATGCTGCTCGTTATAGGCCATCTGGATCTCCCGCCGCCGCTGGGTGGCGTCGATCGCCCGGACCATACTATCGGTCATATTGTCAGCATAGAGAATCGCTTGTCCGCGAATATGACGGGCCGCCCGACCAATGGTTTGGATCAGCGATCGCGTCGCCCGCAGAAACCCTTCCTTATCCGCATCCAGGATCGCCACTAATGACACTTCGGGCAGATCTAAGCCCTCCCGTAACAGGTTGACCCCAATCAGAACATCAAATTCCCCTTGGCGCAGATCCTGGAGAATTTCAATACGCTCGATCGAATGAATTTCCGAATGCAAATAGCGCACCCGGATTTGGCGTTCTTGGAGATATTCAGTCAAATCCTCCGCCATGCGCTTGGTTAGAGTGGTAATCAAAACCCGTTCTTGACGCTGCACCCGCTGTTGAATTTCACTATACAAATCATCCACCTGACCGTGCGTAGGCCGGACAAAGATTTCCGGATCAAGTACCCCCGTCGGTCGAATCACCTGCTCCACCACCCGCCCAGTCCCCGGCAGATAAACTTTGGTGTCCACTTTGCCGTTGGCAATTACCTCAAACTCGCCGCCCGACTGCTCCAATTCCCAATCCCCAGGCGTGGCAGACACAAACACACATTGACGCACCTTCTGCCAAAATTCTTCTGCCTTCAGGGGACGATTATCCGCTGCACTGGGCAACCGGAAACCATGATCAATCAAGACTCGCTTGCGGGCCTGGTCACCGTTATACATCCCCCGCAATTGGGGCACCGTTACGTGGGATTCATCCATCACCAGCAGCCAGTCCTGGGGAAAGTAATCAATCAAGCATTCGGGCGGTTCACCCGCAGCCCGCCCAGCCAAGTGGCGGGAATAGTTTTCAACCCCGTTGCAGTAACCCACTTGTCGTAACATTTCCAGGTCATAGCGGGTGCGTTGATCCAGGCGTTGAGCCTCTAATAATTTGCCCGCCGCTTCCAACACTTGGAGCTGTTCCTTGAGTTCCGCCGCGATCGCGTCACAGGCTGCCTCCAGACGATCCGCCGGGGTCACAAAGTGACGAGCCGGATAAATATTCACGGCTTCCAGGCTTTGCAACGTTGCGCCGGTAATGGGATCAATGTAACGAATGGCATCAATCTCGTCTCCGAAAAATTCTACCCGAATAATGCGATCCTCATAGGCCGGACCAATTTCTAAGACATCCCCTTTGACCCGAAAGCGTCCCCGCCCTAAATCTAGATCGTTACGGGTATATTGAATGGTCGATAAGTCGCGCAAAACCCGTCGCTGATCGGCTGCCATCCCTACCTTAAGTGAAATCGCCGCTTTCAAGTATTCCGCAGGAATGCCTAGACCGTAAATACAACTGATGGAAGCAACCACAATCACATCCCGCCGTTCAAACAGCGATCGGGTAGCCGAGTGGCGCAACATATCAATTTCCTCGTTGATTGAAGCGCTTTTTTCAATATAGGTATCGGTTACCGGAATATAGGCTTCCGGCTGGTAGTAGTCATAATAAGAGATGAAATACTCAACCGCATTATGGGGAAAAAATTCCCGTAATTCATTGCACAGTTGGGCGGCTAGGGTTTTGTTATGGGCTAATACCAAAGTGGGTTTACCAATTTCGGCAATAACCCGTGCCATCGTATGGGTTTTACCGGTCCCTGTTGCTCCCAGGAGGGTTTGGAATGGATAGTCTTGGCGCAGGAGTTGGCTGAGTTGCGCGATCGCCTGGGGTTGATCACCTGTGGGTTCAAAGGGCGCTTGAATTTGAAAATCCATATTGATGCTTGCGGAAATAGCCAATCACTGTTCCTATGATGCCTATTTTTCAGGAAAAACCGCTAGCGTAAAACCATTTCCTCCTGCCATGAGCCAATCACCCTATGTCTGCTGCTATCCCAGACACCGCCACGCAGTCTCCTTTCCCTGAAACCGTTGCAACGGCTGGGGAGGCTGCCGTGGCCCCTTGGGTCATATGGCCCCCCACTGACCTCGATAGTGACTGGAGCGAGCAATTGGGGCTATCCCTGGGGGTTGACCACGAGCAACTGCGGTTCTTCACCCCCGCCGGCGAGCGAGTCCCGACCCCAGAAGAATCAGCCATGCAGGCGCAGCAACAGTTGGACGCCGAACAGCAACGTAATGCTGTGCTGGCCGCCAAGCTGCGGGAGTTGGGGATTGATCCAGAGGCACTAGGACCAGTGACGCTAGGGTGAAGTGCCTGGCCGCTGGCCGGACAGGGGAATGAGCGCGGCGGCTTCTACGGCACAATGGGATTAGGCTCAATCCGTACAGACCCCTTTAGACCCCCATGCAAACCCCGATCGCCTCTGCGGTTCCGTTATCGACGCCGCTGTCCCCTAGCTCTTTGCCAGGAACAACGTTGCCAACCAGCGGTGCCCCCTTTGATGCGCAGCACCCCCCCGACCCGAAGTTAATCGATACCTGTGTCCATTGCGGGTTTTGCCTAGCCACCTGTCCGAGCTATCGGGTGATTGGGAAGGAAACCGATTCACCCCGTGGGCGGATCTACCTGATGGATGCCATCAATGAAGGGGAAGCGGGCCTCACTGCGGCAACGGTGGGTCACTTTGATAGTTGCTTGGGCTGTTTGGCCTGTGTGAGTACCTGCCCGTCGGGGGTGCAGTATGACCAGTTGATTGCCGCAACGCGACCCCAGGTGGAACGGAATTACGATCGCCCCCTCGCCGATCGCTGGCTCCGCACTCTAATTTTTCAACTGTTTCCCTACCCCGATCGCCTGCGTTGGTTCCTGCCGTTTTTCCGCCTCTATCAACGCTCGGGCCTACAAACTTGGGTCCAAAAAAGCCAACTGTTGGCCCGGATCTCCCCCCAATTGGCGGCAATGGAGGCGCTCTTGCCCACGCTATCGGGACCGGCCCCAGTGCCCCAAACAGGGGTGATTCCGGCCCAGGGAACGCGGCGATATCGGGTGGGCATGATTTTGGGCTGTGTACAGCAGTTGTTTTTTGATGCGGTGAATGCGGCAACCGTGCGGGTATTGACCGCTAATGGTTGTGAGGTGGTGATTCCCGCCGGCCAGGGCTGTTGTGCGGCGTTGCCCTACCATCAAGGCGAAGAAGCCCAGGCGCAAACCCTGGCCCGTCAGATGATCGATCGGTTTGCCCAGACGGGGGTGGATGCGATTATCATCAATGCGGCTGGCTGTGGCCATACCTTAAAGGAATACGGGCACCTGTTGCAGGATGATCCGGTCTACCGCGATCGGGCTGTTGCCTTTGCCCAACAAGTGCGGGATGTGCAGGAATTTTTGGCCGAGGTGGGGTTAACGGTTCCCTTGCACCCCTTGGCGGGCGATCGGCCCCTGACGGTGGTGTATCAGGATGCCTGCCATTTGCTCCACGGCCAGCGCATCAGTGTGCAACCGCGCCAGTTATTACGCCAGATCCCCAACCTGGTGCTACGGGAACCGGTGGATGCGGCCCTGTGTTGTGGTAGTGCCGGGGTTTACAATATGCTGCAACCGGATGTGGCCGCCGAGTTAGGCCAGCAGAAGGTGCAAAACCTATTGGCCACCCAACCCGATCTGATTGCCTCCGCGAATCCGGGGTGTACGCTTCAGCTACAACTGCATCTGCGGGCACAGGGGCAAACGATTTCGGTGTGGCATCCGATCCAGTTGCTTGATCGCGCCATCCGGGGCGTATCCCTAACGCCTGACGCGCCGGTTGCGGGGAGATGATCGCACCGAGCGCGTTGGCTCAGGACTGCTCTTCGTGAAGCGGGACATTTTCCATCTGTAGCGGTGCCGCTTGCGATTCCGGCAACTGGGCCACTACGGTTTCGGTGGCTTTTTCCTTGATGACCACCGGGAAGCGGAGGGGTTGGGGGGCTTCGGCTTGCAGATTAGCCAGGGGTAACACTTGCATGAGTTCTTCCAGGGGCCGGGGAATGACCATGATCGCATGGAGTTCGCCAATCCGTTCGGCTTCATACATGCCCGCTTCCACGGCGATCGTGACATCACTCACCCGCCCTTGCACGATCGCCGTACATAGGCCATCGCCGATCGTCTCGTAGCCCACCAATTGCACATTGGCTGACTTGAGCATAGCGTCCGCCGCCCCCACCATTGCCGGAAAACCGCGAGTTTCCAGTAACCCCACCGCATGGGTACTGATGCGACTCCCTTCCTGCTGGGCGGCAATCCGGGCAAAATCTTTACTAATCGGTAAGACCAATTCCAAATTGGGCAGTGGCCGAGGTAACACGAGGCTGGAGACAAATTGTTCAAACTGCTTCGCCGTTTCCGCCCCCTGGCTCACGGCTAACCGGACATCGGCAAACCGTCCGCGCACGATCGCCGTACAAAAACCACTCCCCGTTTTTTCATAGCCCACCAGCTTGACATCTGCCGACTTGAGCATCATGTCGGCGGTGCCAATAATGGCAGGAAAACTGTGGGTACACACCAACCCCAACGCTCCCAAGTCCGGTTGTGCTGGGGGCCTCCCGCTACTGGGCTTCAGATCGAGGGAACCGGTACCCCGCCCGTTTGGAGACGATGCTGTAATTTGGGGGTGAATCTGCATGGTGTTCTCTACTTACCAATCCAATGGTGACACAGAAACCCCATTCGATGCTATGGCTGCCGCGATCGGGCGATGGGCAAACGGGAGACCGCCGCAATGGCCGGGACAGCCGAGGCGGCTATCCCACCAGCACAGAACATAAAGGCGATGATCCGCCTTCCTAACTACTCACCGCCCGCTGGGGACGATCCCGGCGGCGGCGAGAACAAATAATACCGTAACCGCTCAAAATGGGCCTTACCATAGACCGACCCCGGTGGTTTTGGCGATAATTCAGGTTCAGGCGCAGGCGACGATTCAGATACCGGGGGGGATGACGCGGGTGTGGCTGCCGCTGGTGTGGTCACTGCCGGAGCCGTGGTTGCCGTGGCGGTTGGCTCTGGTTGTGACGCTGGGGGAGGCCCTACTGATGCTTCCGGAACGGCATAGCGAACTTCCGAGTGGAACACCGTATGCTCTGCCTCCAGGATCGGTTTCTCTGGCGTTTCCCCAATCTGCCGACTGGTGTCGCCGAGGAGGGAGGCCGGGGGAATCAGTTGACCGCGATCGATCGAGGTATTGAACACTGTGGTCGTTGCGCCAACACAGGTATTGGCCCCAATACAGCCCGCCCCAACGACTAGGACGCCAGCCCCCAGGGTAGCCCCGGCTTCGATCGTCAAGTCACCGCCGTGGGCATGGAGGATCGCCCCCAAGCCAATACAAACCCCAGCACCGATGATGATCCGACTGCCGGGATCGGCCAGCATCAACACCCCTGGGGCGATGACCGCATCACGATGGATGACCACATCGCCACTCAGGTAGGTTGATAAGTCCGGCGATCGGAGCGGTTGCAGGTGCATGGATTCGAGAGGGCTAGGATCAACGAGGGCTAGTGGTCTGTCATGCCGAAAAAGGAGACGGGTAGGTTGGTGTCGAGTGTGTGAGGCCCAAGACATTTACCAGCCTTGTGGGATCGCTCTGGGTTTGCCCCAACCGACAACATCACGCTTGATCAACCACTAGGGGGCACTAGGGCTTCTGGATGACCAATTCCAGGACTCGCCGTTTTGCCTGGGTATCAATCCCCAACAGCCGCACATATTCCCCCTGGTGTTCCTGCAAACAGGCCTCAAGCGCTTGGAGGACATCGCGCTCCGAAGTCGAGGGGATAGGGGCACAGCTTTCCCAGGAACTCGTGCGGAAGCGGCGGGGGGTGGCGTGTTCCGTGCCAATGCGATACCCCTGGGATAGGAGTTTACGCACCTGGCTCACGATATCGGCAGCGAGGGCGGTGGCGGCGGCACGGCTGGCCGTCCCATTCCCCGGCGATCGTCCGCTAGACTTGGCGGCACTGTAGGAGGATTGCCCAAAGCCCTTACCGGCGGTTGAGGCCGCCGACCCATTCCCATTGCTCTGGCCATTGGGTCGCTGAATGATTTGCTCCGACACCCGGCGCTTCGCGTTGGCATCAATCCCCAGTAGGCGCACATACTCGCCCGCATGATCCCGTAGGAACGCCTCGAGTTCGGCCAGGATGCCAGGTTCATGGCTAGCTTGAATCGAGCCGTTTTGCCAGGACCCCGTGCGGAAGCGGCGTTCGTTGGCATATTCCACCCCAACCTGGTAGCCCTGGGCCAGGAGTTGCCGGACTTGGCTGGCGAGCTCCCCACCCCCATGACCATTGCCGGACGGGCTATAACTGCGAAAGCTAGGGGCACTGTCGCTACGACTGGCGGCACTACTGCGGCTATCGGTCGCGATCGCGGCGGCTTGACCGGGCCGTTGGATTAAGACCTCTCCTACCCGCCGTTTCGCTTGGGGATCAACCCCCAAGAGGCGCACATATTCGTTGGCATGTTCTTGCAGGAAGGCGTTCAGTTCTGAGAGGATACCCGCTTCGTGGGTGGCTTGGAGGGCGGCACTTTGCCAGGACCCAGTCCGAAAACGGCGATCGTTGGCATACTCCAACCCAATCCGGCAACCTTGGGACAGGAAGCGACGGACCTGACTGGCCACGTCGGCACTCGCTCCCGTCGTTGCGCCTGCACTCACCGGTTGACTGGGGGCGGTAGCCACCCGGCTACCCATGCTGCTGGGTGCTGGAGGGTTACCATTCGGCTGCTGAATGATCATTTCCAGGACTCGGCGTTTTGCCTGGGTATCAATCCCCAGCAGGCGCACATATTCCCCTGCATGTTCCTGGAGACAGGCCCCCAACCCCTTCAGCACTTCGGCCTCGTAGGTGGATTGGATGGGGGCACAGGTCTGCCAGGACCCCGTGCGGAAGCGGCGGGCATCGGCGTGTTCCGTGCCAATCCGGTAGCCTTGTGAAAGTAAATTGCGAACCTGAGTTACTACCTCAGAACTAAGTCCATAGCTCATACTCCTGCCTCCTTCAGTCGCGTCGCTGCGTCCGTGTGTGTGTGTTGGGTCATCGGGTGTGATGGCATTGCGGATCGGGTTAATACAACTGGCATCGGCGGCACAGTGGTAGCCCGCCCGCAGGGCATCGTTAATTGAAATCACGTGGCTGGCAAAGTTCAAGTCCTCGGCCCGCACGTCCGTCAGGCGATCGACTTGCTGCTGATGGGTAATGACGGCCCCGGAGGGCACATATTTCCCCGCTGGAATTTCCACATCCTGGATCAGCACATGCATCATAATGATGCAACCGTGACCAATCCGGGCATTAAAAACGGTGGAACGAAAGCCAATAAAACAATCATTGCCAATGTAACAAGGACCATGCACTAGGGCCTTGTGGGTAATTGAGGTGTTCTGGCCAATCCAGACCGAATACTCCTGCTGGTCATCGCCCAGCACGCGGCCCCGCTCTAAACCATGAATGACAACGCCATCCTGGATATTGCTACCCTCCCCAATGCGGAATGGTGCCCCTTCATCCGCCCGCACGGAGGTACCGGGAGCGATCAGAACGTTGGCACCTACCTGCACATCGCCAATAATACTGGCGGAAGGGTGGACATAGGCGGTGGCATGAATCTTCGGTTCCGCAAGGGTCTGGGACCAGGGGGTGGGGGGAGCCGCGATGCGGGTTGCACTCCCTGGGGGAGTCGGATGGGCAACCATGAATGAAACCTCTTAAACTCAGCGCAGATCAAGCGTTCAAATCAGCGGTCACTAAACCGCAATTAACCGGAATTAAAAGCAATCCATGACCGTCAATTGCTAGCTTGGGATGGATGTTGACAAGGACTCTATCGGGATCGTCTGGTGAGCAGACCTTTGCCAGTATCCACGCGCGATGGGGGTTACCGTTTACCGGGGTTACTTACTGGGGTTACCTTTGCCAGTCAGCCACTTCTGGGCCACCCCAACCACCCCCGTGAGTTAGGCTCACACCACTGGTCATGGCTAGGTGCCTCGGCTCGCTTCGCACGTCACGATCGCGCCTCGTCTTCTCGTTTGCTGTAAATCAAGCGATTTTCGACGTTAATGGTGTCGATGATGGCAACAACCGCAGCATCGATCGGACGATCCAGGCTATCCCGCACCTGCCGAGCCGGACTGCCGCGACTCACCAGCACCCACTCACCCACCCCTGCGCCTACGGTATCAGCAGCTACCTCGTAGCCCGGTAGGGGTTGGCCTTTGTCATCCATAAACTGGAGGACCAAAAGTTTAACCCCTTGCAGACTGGGTTCTTTATAGGTACTCACGACGGTGCCCCGCACTTTGGCAATGAGCATGATGGCTTAGGCGCGATAGGGCCGAACCGCGTTCGCATTTTCACGGAACTGTTCCACCGCTTCGGTATAGCGGATGGGCAGCACGTATTCCAGATTTTCATGGGGACGAGCGATGATGTGGTGGGAGAGCATTTGGCCCCCAGCCACGCGCTTGACGGAATCCAAGCCGGCAGAAACCGAGGCTTGCACTTCCGAGACATCTCCTCGGACAATCACGGTCACGCGACCGCTACCGATTTTTTCGTAGCCGACGAGGGTCACACGGGCAGCTTTCACCATTGCATCTGCTGCTTCTACAACCGCTGGGAACCCCAGGGTTTCAATCATCCCTACCGCAATTGGCATTGTTACTTTCCTCTAAATCGTCAGTCAATATCGTCAATCAATCGTCAGTCAATTCTGTTGGGGCGATCGCTGATGCCTGCAATGGCGATCCCTAGGGCACGATCGCTACACCCGGAACTGCTCGACTTCTGGGGTATAGCGGATGGGCAAAACATACTCCAGGTTTTCGTGGGGACGGGCGATGATGTGGTGGGACAGGATTTCCCCGCCAGCCACGCGGCGAGCTGAGTCTAAGCCTGCGGAAACCGAGGCTTGCACTTCCGAGACATCTCCCCGCACAATGACGGTAACGCGGCCACTGCCAATTTTTTCATAGCCCACCAGTGTGACCCGCGCTGCCTTCACCATCGCATCGGCAGCTTCTACAACCGCAGGAAACCCCTTCGTCTCAATCATCCCTACTGCAATTGGCATGGTTCAAATCCTTTAACTAAGTGCAACGCTTAATGATCCCTAGCGCGAAGGCCAGGAATATTTACTACGGGAATATCCACATTAAAAGTGTGGTTACCTTTATGAATTAAGCGTAAGTTGAATTGGATCGCTTGACAATCTTGATCATAATGCTGATTCAAAATCGAAAATATTAACAATAGTAATACTTCGATGAGCATCAGCTCCCAGTCTCGCTGGCAGCAGGCCCCCCAGGGTTGCTAGGAAAGGGGTTGGGAGCTTTGGCGACAAAATGTGAAGATCATTAACTTGATCAATCCAAAGATCCCCTTTTGTGATAGAGACTTTTATCAAAAGGGGAGCAATCATTAGGGAACCTGACCGGTGTACAACCCCCAGCCCTGACATCAAGGGATGATTGGTCTAACTTAACCTTAAGGGCACCTCAGAAAATACCCATTTTCGCCACTGTACCCACGCCAGCCTGAGGGTTTGAGGGGAGCAGCTCTGCCACCGACTTCAATAAATATTAATTTACATTGCGACTGGCGGTTGCTGTGCTAGGATGATTATCCGGAGCTAAGGGCGTGTAGCTCAGTGGACTAGAGCACGTGGCTACGGACCACGGTGTCGGGGGTTCGAATCCCTCCTCGCCCGTTCAAAATCCTGGCAGATCCTTAGCTGAGGAGCGTGCATGGCAGGTTAAGCTGTCTGAGCGCTGGTTTAGGTGGAAATGCGGTAGCTGTCACGGCCTCGGCCCAGGGCAAACTGGAGCGATCGCGGCACATCCTTGCCAATCTGGGTCACGAACACCCCCAGGGCGATCGCCATCAGGATGGCAGCGAGGCCAAAAGCTGGGCCGTACCCCCCGTGCTCGGCAATGAGGCCCAACAGTGGTCCGGCGATCGCAATCCCCAAATCCAGGCCCCCCATACACACCCCCAAGACACGCCCCCGTTCCTGCGCCAGGGAGCGATCGGCCATGAGGGCCGAAATCATCGGCATGATGACGCCAAACCCAGCCCCCTCCAGCAGCGCGGCCCCTAGGAAGAGGGGTGTTGTCTGGGCCAACCAGAGGATCAGCGTCGCAAACGTATAGCACAGCAGACTCAAGGTAATGAATAGCCCGCGCCCGTAGCGATCGGAGAACCGGCCAATCAGCGGTCGCAACAGGAAACTCGCCGACGCTCCCGCCGCGTAGAACAGCCCCGCGTTGAGGTCAATGCTCCGCTCTCGTAGCAGTAAGGGGACGAAGGACACAACCGTACCGAGGGAAATGCCAAACAATACTAAGACTAGGGCTGGGACCCGAACCCGAGGGCTACGGAGCAGCGATCGCAAACTTGTACCCAGCGCATCCACCGTCGTGGTCGGGTCAGGGGGAACACGGGAGTCCTGCACCCGTAACGTCAGCAGAAACCCCACCCAGCCCAGCCCAGCCGCCAGCAGAAACAGGGGCGTATACCCCCAACTGGCCTGCATCCCGCCACCGATCAGGGGACCCAAACTGGCCCCGATCGGGTTTGCCAAACTCATATACCCAATCAACGTTCCCCGTGCTGCGAGGGGAGCCACATCGACCACCAAGGTGACATAGGCGGTCGCAAAGGCCGCGATACTCACGCCATGAAAGGCACGGGTGATAAAGATGGGCACCAGGGCGGGGAAAAAGAGATAGCCCAGCGGGGCGATCGCGGCCACCGCTAATCCGATCGCGAGGACCAGTTTACGGCTTCGGTAATCGGCGAGGTAACCCATCCAGGAGCGAGCAGCCAAGAGGCCAATCGAAAAAGCCCCCATTGCCCAGCCCACTGCCTGCCGGCTACCGCCCACATCTTCCACATACAGTGGCAACACGGGCAGCATGGAGGAGAGACTCATCCAGAACACCAACCCCACACTGAATAGGATGGCTAAATTGATTTTGACGGTCCGATCGAGACTTAACTTACTCAAGTCGATACCTCATGTCACCCCACGGGCCACCTTTTAGTTTCTTTTAGTTTTAACAGACGTAATTTAAGCGATCCTAATGGGCTGCTCGCCCAATCCCCAGCCGACGCGCCTAAGCAACGCTATGCCGTCGGTTGGGGCAGTTGAACGGCTCCCATGCCAGATAACGCGCAGTGTCCTACGGGTTGATCGCGCCAAATCGATAACCTTTGCCATATACCGTATGGATTAATGGTGACTCTCCCGGAGCTTCAATTTTGCGGCGGAGCAGACGAATGTGGGCCGCGAGGGCATTACTGGCCGGTTGGTGTTCACGGCCCCAGAGGTGGGCTTGCAGTTGGTCATGGGTGAGCAATTCGTTGGGATGCTGAAGAAAATAGGCCAGCAATTGGGCTTCTTTTTCCGAGAGATCGATCGGCCGATCGCTGCGATAGGCCAACTGATTCTCCAGATCCAGGGACAGATCCCCCACCTGCCAGCGATGCTCCTGCGAAGACGCTGTGCGATCCGGATCGGGCTGGCTGTCTAACAGGACTGGACGCCGTAGCAGAGCACGCACCCGCGCCAGTAATTCCCGCAGTTCAAAAGGCTTGACCAGATAATCATCCGCCCCCGCATCCAACCCCCGCACACGATCGTCGAGGGTATCCTTAGCCGTGAGGAAGAGGACCGGTGTTGGTTGTCCCTGCGATCGGAGGATTTGGCAGAGATCCAACCCCGAACATCCCGGTAGCATCCAGTCTAGAATCAACAGGTCGTAGCGACCAGCCAGGGCCAACTGTTGTCCTGCCATCCCGTCACTAGCCACGTCTACCACATAGCCCTCCCGTCGCAGGACCCGACTGAGCGGCGTCGTGAGTTCCACCTCATCATCCACCAGGAGAATCCGCATACCCCCACTTCACCCACCTTGTCCTCGTCACCTTTCGCCAACAAACCACCCAGACCCCCAAAATACACCCCTTCCTTGGTGAGCCTTCGTACCCTTTGTATATTCGTACCCGTTGTATAGCAGTCGTCAGGCTGTGATCAACCAGGGGCTTAAGCTCCTTATCCTAACCTGAATGACTAGGGCTATACCGTCGTTTTAAACCAAACCCATCCCACCACCAACAAAAAACCCCGCGCTGTAACAACCAATGTCAGAGCGGGGCGGCAATACTCGCGTGCAGTCAGCTTGGAATCGAGATTGGGCAGATTTTACAGATCCTTTTCGCCCAACTCACGGGCCATGTAGTCAAACGGTTGCTCGACGAAACGGGTGTCGGTAATGCCCGCCGCCGCCACCTGCTCCTTGACAATTTCCTTCATCATCAGAATTCCCTGCACCGTGGGACCTACAGGCACCCCCAGGGAGTTATAGGTTTCCCGTAGGCCTTGCAGCACCCGTTCATCAAGGACATCGGTGTTACCCGACACGAGGGCATAACTGGCATAGCGCAGGTAATAGTCCATATCCCGCAGACAGGCCGCATACCGCCGGGTCGTGTAGGCATAGCCCCCCGGACGGATCAGTTCGGGCACCTCATCAAACAACTGGGAACCCGCTTGCTTGACGATCGCGGCGGCGTTGGCATTAATCACTGCCGCAGCCTGCACCCGTGCCGCGCCACTTTGGAAGTAGTCCTTGAGGGTATCAACTGCATTCCGGTCTAGATAGCGACCTGCAATGTCATAGCTGGCAATTAGACTTGTGACGGCATCCCGCATGAAGTTGCTCTCCCAACAAAGTTTTATTAAGACTTTAATCGCTTAAGGATTCAGAGCGACCTGCCTGACGGTGGAGCACGTGTCAGCCGTAGGCAATTATTACCACGTCAACGTACTTTACCCCGATAAACATTAGGCAGCGTCAAGATTTCAGCCTCAAGCTTACCATGTTGCCGAAGCGGCAAAACAGATTCTCCAGGGCGATTTATGGGGAGGGGAGGGGGGCTGGGTAGGAAAGCGACTGGTCTGGTCACCCACCCCCTCAAGGCGATCGCGTCCACCAGGCGACGGCTACTCCCCCCGGAACCCCGGTTTTTTTGTAACTTGAGATACAAATTGTCGTAGACCCTATTCATACGATGGGTCAGTTGAGCAAAGGAGAATCCTATGGCAGCGTCCCCCCAGGATGTCTTAACTCTCATCCGTGAGAAAGACATTCAAATGATTGATCTCAAGTTCATCGATCTTCCCGGGATTTGGCAACACTTGACGGTCCATAGCAGTCAGATTGATGAGAGCAGCTTTACCGAGGGGGTTCCCTTCGACGGCTCCAGTATTCGCGGTTGGAAAGCCATCAACGAGTCGGATATGGCGATGGTGCTTGATCCGACTACGGTGTGGATGGACCCCTTCATGGCGGAGCCGACCCTGAGCATTATCTGTAGCATTATCGAACCCCGGACGGGCCAGCCCTACAGCCGTTGCCCCCGCGTGATTGCCCAGAAGGCGGTTGAGTATCTCAAGTCTACGAATATTGGTGATACTGCCTACTTTGGTCCTGAAGCCGAATTTTTTGTGTTTGAGGACGTCCGCTTCGATCAAACGGAAAACAAGGGCTACTACTACGTGGATAGCGTGGAAGGGCGTTGGAACTCTGGTCGCATGGAGGAAGGTGGGAATCTGGGGTATAAGCCACGTTACAAGGAAGGCTATTTCCCAGTGGCTCCCACGGACACCATGCAAGATCTGCGCACCGAGATGTTGTTAACGATGGCCAAGTGCGGGGTACCGATCGAAAAGCACCACCACGAAGTCGCTACGGGTGGCCAGAATGAACTGGGTTTTCGGTTTGCTGAGTTAGTTCAGGCAGCCGACTACTTGATGACCTACAAGTACTGCATCAAGAACGTGGCCCGCAAGTATGGCAAGACCGTGACCTTCATGCCCAAGCCCTTGTTTAACGACAATGGTTCTGGGATGCACACCCACCAGTCGATTTGGAAGGATGGCCAGCCGCTGTTTGCTGGTGACAAGTATGCGGGGCTGAGCCAGATGGCGCTTTGGTATATCGGCGGTATCCTCAAGCACGCGCCGGCGCTGTTAGCCTTCACCAATCCGACGACTAACTCCTACAAGCGGTTGGTCCCTGGCTTTGAAGCACCGGTAAACCTGGCGTATTCCCAAGGGAATCGATCGGCTTCCGTGCGGATTCCCCTGTCGGGTAACAATCCTAAGGCGAAGCGGCTGGAGTTCCGGTGCCCCGATGCGACCAGCAATCCCTACCTGGCGTTTGCAGCGATGCTCTGTGCTGGGATTGATGGGATTAAGAACCAGATTGATCCCGGTGAGCCGCTGGATGTGGACATCTATGACCTTAGCCCGGAAGAGTTGGCGAAGATTCCTTCGACGCCCGGTTCCCTATTGGATGCGCTCAAGGCATTGGAAACCGATCATGACTTCCTGACGACGGGGGGTGTCTTCACGGATGACTTGATTACCACCTGGATTGAATACAAGCTCGATAATGAGGTGAATCCGATGCGCCTGCGGCCTCACCCCTACGAGTTTGCGCTCTACTACGACTGCTAGTTGGGGGTCGCGATCGCTTGATTGATGTTCTTTAGATAAGGGGCATGCCAACTGAGATAAGGGGCGAAAGCCCCTTTTTTAGTCGCCTTTTTTAGTTGCCTGTTGGGTGAAAGCCGTCTTAGGAGGGGGGTGTTCCAGACGCGCCTGGTGAAGGTCGTCGCTGCCTTCAGCTTGGCGGGGCTATTTACGGTGATGGGGTGTTGATCACGGCGACGGTGGTTAGGCACTCACCCCGATCGCACTTGAAACACCGATCGCCACTGCCATCGCGCCCCCAAACGCCAATCTGCGTGAGTGGGACTTGCAACCAGCGTTGCCTATTACTCAGCAACACCACCTCCGTCTCTGGCGGAGCCGCCAACACCGCCACCAATGCATCCGTCTTCGCCGCAAACTGGAAGGCATAGGTCCCCAGTTCCCCCCGTTGCCCCAGCCGCAACATATTGAGCGGTAACCGCTTGGCATACCCCTGCTGCGACACTAACAAGAGATCCGAATTCCCCGCCAGGGCCACACAGCCCACCACCGTTTCCCGTGGCCGCAGCCGCAACGCCTGTACCCCCTGGGTATTACGGTTCATCAGGGGCACGGTCGCCGCTGTTAAGGGCAAACGCAATAGGCGTCCGCTAGAGGTTGCCAGCACTAGCTGACTGACCGTCGCCGCTGGCATCGGCACTGCAAACCCCAACGTATCCCCCTCCTTGAGTTTCGTCACCACCAGCCCCCGGTTCGTCAAATGGGTCACCTCGGCCAGGGGGATGCGCTTAATCCGCCCCTGTTGGCTCAATAGGACCAGTTCATCGGCTTCGCTGACGGTTTTGGGGAGGACGAATTGGGCCACGATCGGCTCCGGATCAGTCTGCATGGCGGGCGGTAACAACCCCACGATCGCCGTTCCCCGCGATCGCCCGGTCGTTGCCGGAATATCTCCGATCGCCACCGTATACGCCTTTCCGGTTTGCGTCACCACCAGCAATTCCTGATCCGTGCTGGCCGGTTGAATCTGGATGGGCACATCCTGGGTGTCTTCTAGGGGTGCGATCGTCGGGGTATCCTCGGCTTCACCCTGACGCTGGCGTTGCTGCCGTTGGAAGGCACGGGGCGATAATCGTTTCACATAGCCGCGATGGGTCATGGTTAGCACCACATCTTCTGCTTCCGGGGCAACCGTAGCCGGTAGTAGGGGCGTTACAGGGGTCTCATCCCCGTTATCGACTGCCGCCTCCTGCTTGGCCTCTAGCAGTGACGCTTCATTTTCCACAATGCGGGTCCGGCGGGGATCGGTGTATTTGCGCTTGAGGGCACGCAGGTCCTTCTTCAGGGTTTTCAGCAATTCCCGGCGATCGGTCAGGAGTTGGCGCAGGGTTTGGATGTGCTGGGTCAGTTCCTCAAATTCCGTTTGCAGGTTGGTTTGCTCTAATCCCGTGAGTCGCCGCAGGGGCATGGCCAGGATCGCATCGGCTTGGCGATCGCTAAAGTCAAACTGTTCCTGAAGTTGCAACTTAGCCGTACCGCCATCGGGAGCCTGCCGCAGCAGGGCAATCACCGCATCCAGGTGGGCCAGGGCATTCAGCATCCCTTCAACCAGGTGACAGCGCTTTTCCGTTTGTTCCAACTCATGGCGGTAGCGCCGGGTTAGGGTTTCCTCCCGGAACTGAAGAAACTCGGTCAGGATTTGCCGCAAACTCAATTGGCGCGGTTGCCCGTCCACCAACGCCAGCAGGATCGCCCCAAAGTTATTTTGCAGGGGGGTTTGCTTATACAGATGATCTAAAACCGATTGCGGGTTAGCCTCGCGCTTGAGTTCGACAACGACCCGAATCCCCTCGCGATCGCTCTCATCCCGCAGATCGGCAATGCCGTCAATTTTGCCCTGGTTGACCAGATCGGCGATTTTTTCAATCAGCCCCGCCTTGTTCACCTGGTAGGGCAGTTCCGTAATCACGATCGCATTGCGCCGATGGCGACCCCGCCCCGGTTGGATTTCCTCCAGTTGCGCCACCCCCCGCACGGGAATGCTGCCCCGCCCCGTCAGTTGGGCCTCGCGGATGCCCGTGATTCCCACGATTTCGCCGCCCGTGGGGAAGTCGGGACCCGGTATAATTTTGAACAGATCTGCATCGGACAAATCGGGGCGATCGATCAGCGCAATCAGCGCATCGACGATTTCCCCCAGGTTGTGGGGGGGGATATTGGTGGCCATGCCGACGGCAATCCCGGATGAACCGTTGATCAACAGGATCGGCAGTTGGGCCGGGAGGACGATCGGTTCCTGCTGGGAGCCATCAAAGTTATCGGTGAAGTCCACCGTGGCGGCCCCGATTTCCCCCAGCAGCGACTCGTGGCTGACGGCAGCCAGTCGGGTTTCGGTGTAGCGCATGGCGGCGGGCGGATCATCGTCGATCGACCCAAAGTTGCCGTGGCCATCCAGCAGGGGATACCGACTGGCAAAGGTTTGCGTCAGCCGCACCAGGGCATCGTAGACCGCCTGATCGCCGTGGGGATGGTATTTGCCCAAAACATCGCCCACCACGCGGGCACACTTGCGGTAGGGGCGATCGGGGGTCAGGCCCAACTCGTGCATGGCGTAGAGAATCCGTCGATGGACGGGTTTTAGGCCATCGCGAACATCGGGGAGCGCTCGTCCGACAATCACGCTCATGGCATACTCTAGGTACGATCGCTGCATCTCGGTGTGCAGGGCCGTGGTGACGACCTGGCCGGATGAGAGCAGGTTTAGTTGCTTTGCCATGCGTAGGATTCCTCAATCGTCGGTGGTAGGGGATGAAATGCGCACCTCGCCGCAGATGCATGAAAACACAAAGGACAGCAAAATGGGAACTGTTTTAATTGTGGAGGACGATCTGGTTAACGCCCGTGTCTTTGCCAAAGTGTTAACCAAACGGGGGGAACTGGCGGTCAAACACACGGAGGATGTGGAGGAGGTGCTGCAACTGGCCCAGGCGCGGGCGGTGGATGTGGTCCTCATGGATGTTTCGTTGGCGCGTAGTTTTTACCAGGGGAAGCAGGTGGATGGGATTCGCATTACGCAAATGCTGAAGGCGGACCCGGCCACGGCGGACCTGCCCGTGATTTTGATTACCGCCCATGCCATGCGCGGCGATCGCGAAAATCTTTTGGCCCAGAGCGGTGCCGATGACTATATCTCGAAACCCGTGATTGATCACCAGGCGTTTGTCGATAAGGTCAAGGCACTGATCCCAAATCCTTAAGGTTTAAGATAACAGGTATTTTTGTACTATCAATATTAACTTTTGACAAGCGGTGGGTTATGGGGGCCGAGGCGAAGACGGGGGCGGTGACTTTAACGGTGGCATTGGCTTTAGTCCAGCGCTATTTTCCCTGCGATCGCATTTTGGCCGACTACGATCGCGATATTACCGTGCGTTACTACACGGAGAGTGAACCGGGTTATCGCAAGTATCATTCTTTACGGGATTGTGTGCATTTTGCCCTGAATGAAGATGGGGTATTTGATCCCGATGGGTACTATGGTCAACCCCGCTCCGTGTCTGAACAGATCCAGGCTATTAAGGCTAGCCAGGTGTTGGAATTAGGGAGCGGCAAGGGGTTTAACAGTTTATTCCTGGCCCAGCACCATCCAGAGGTGCAATTTAGAGGGGTTGATCTGACTCCCCGCCATGTGCAAATTGCCTGCCAAAAGGCGGCGCAGGTGCCCAATCTTGCCTTTCAAGTTGGTGATTTTAACCAGCTAGATTTACCGAATCAAAGTATTGACCTTGCCTTTGGGGTTGATTGTCTGTGCCATGCGGCGGATAGCCAAACGGTGTTAGCCGAACTCTATCGCGTGCTGAGACCGGGGGGACGTTTGGTGGTATTTGATGGCTATCGCAAGGCGGACTTAGCCACCTTTAGCCCAGAGATGCAATTGGCGATGCAGTTGACCGAGGTGACAATGGCAGTGCGGCACGGGTTCCCGGTTTTGGCGGACTGGTTAGCGGTAGCAGAGTCGGTGGGTTTTACCGCGATCGTTCAACAGGATAAAACCCAGGCGATTCTTCCCAATCTCTACGAAGTTCAAGCCCTCGCTAAACGGTATTTTCGGCATCCCTGGCGGGCCAAGTTATTACAGTGGGTGTTGCCGAAATATTTAGTGCGCAATGCGATCGCGGGTCTATTATTACCGTTGGTCTGTGATGCTCAGACGGGGGCCTTTAGCTATCAACAGTTGGTCCTAGAGATACCATAGAAATTAGTACAGCTGGATGAGGTGTAGTTGTAAGTAACGTTTGACCTTGGGACTGCTAAACACTGGCGGCCTTGATCTGGATGGGGCGCTCTCGCGTTCGGCGGAATGGACCTTCGGAAGTAGGGTCTTCCAACGGGCTGCATAATGGGTACGGTTGATGTATGCAGGTGGGGGAGCGTTGGGGCTGAGGGCGATGGTGCAGCGGTTGGTGATCTCGAAGCGGTTTAATACCTATGCGGATGTGTTTGGGGCGTTGGGGTTGGCGCTGGTGTTGGAGGAGGCCCTAGCCCGGACGCAGCCGGGGGTGACGATCCAGTTATTGGATGAGGGCAGTGGTTATGCTTTGGTGTGCGATCGGGCGATCGATGTGGATGCGATCGCGCATTTGCCACCGGGGAATCCTAATCCTTTTCCGCCCGTGCGGGGGGCGAAGACAGATTTGGCCAAACTGCCTTTGGCGGCGGTGTCGGTGTTTGATGTGGTGGGGCAAACGGAACGGCGGCGGGCTTATCGGGAGTATCGCAGTCAGCAACGGTTAGCCACCGATCGCCCGGAGGAAATGCCGGAGCCGCCGGATGCTCGGACGCAAAATGGGGCAATTCTGACCTCGATGCGCCACGATCGCAACCATAATGACTTGTGGTTGGGGGCCTGGGAGCTACGAGAGCATTATGGGCTGTTGGTGGCGGAGTTAATCCGGGCGTTTAGTCAGGAGCCACCCCTGGACCATGAGGCGGCGATCGCGCAGGTGGTGGCACGGTTGCGGGCGGTGGGGTGTGCTGTGCCAACGCAGGCGAGTGCGGTGAAGATTTATCTGCCGACGACGGTGCAGGGGGTCAATCGGGTCAAGGCCGATACGAACAAGGTTGATTCTCTGAAGGTAGATTGGTTGAGTTTATGGTTGATTGCGGCGGGGTTATTTCAATTAGGGTTCGCTGAACGGGTGAAGGTGGCTGATCGCGTCTATGACTGGCGGGTGGTGGGTTTGAGTCCAAAGGATATTGAGTTACAAACCTATTGGGATCTTTTGGATAGGCTGAGGCAGGTGAATCCCCCAGGGGCGGGGTATGGGGTGGCGCGGTTTGATGCCGAATTGATTTTACGGTTTTGTCAGGAGTTGTTAGATCATCATCCGGCTAAGGCCCAACGTCAGCAGTCACGCCGGCGATCGCGGGGGAGACCTTTAAGTGATTTTGTGACGGGGTTTAGTGGTACCCATTTTGGCTCCAAGGGGCAGGTGTATGGGGTGAAGGAGGTGTTTAGTTTGGGGTTGCCGAGGTGGATTGCACCGGTGGATTACCAGGAGGTGGTGGATTATCAGGGGGTGTTGCATGAGCATTTGGCGGTGGTGCGATCGCTGTCGGTGGAGGCGGGGGAGGGAGAGTTGTTGGCAAGTTATCGGGATTTTATAACAAGTGGTTACGTGCGAGCTTTCTTTCCCTTTCAGGTGAGCTATGCGGATTATGTGGTACGACGGTTGGCTGATCCGAAGGTGCGGCCACCGAGGCTGTTTACTGTGGAGGGATTAACTGTGATGAGTCGAGCGGATGATGATTTTTTGCGGATTGTGCAGGACCCTAGTTTCCTCCGGGTGGCGAAGGCGATTAATCAATCGACGGTCTATCCGGGGAAGGTGCGTACCCAGGATGGGGTGATTGAGTTGGATTGGCTGCGGCAGTATGGGTTGGCGCAGCGGTTGAGTACGCAGTCGGGATCGAAGACGGAGTTTTTGAGTGCGATCGCGGATTTTTTGGCGCGGTATGAGGCGGAGAATTTGCGGATTGCGGAACAGTTGCAGAAGGAGGGGAAGACGTTACGGCGGGTGTGGACGACGAAGGCGGATTTGGATGGGTTGGTGCGGTTGGTTAGTGAGCATGATCATGGGTTGGTGGCTAATTTGTTGATTGCCTATGGGTATGCACGATGGACAAGGCCGAAGGAGGGGGATTGGGAGGATGCGATCGCGGTGGAGGGTGAAGATGGGGATGAGTGATGATTGGGGAGCTGTTTTTAACCACGAAGGCACGAAGGACACGAAGATTCACTAAGTAGGAGGTTTAAGGATTATGAGTGCTGGTTTTCCGGTGTATTCGGTTTCGTTGAGTGGGTTGTTGTCTTGGCAGTTACATGCCTTGAATAATGAGGGGAATGAGGGGAATCAGTCGTTGACGCGGCGGTACTATATTGTGACGAAGGGTGACCCGGAACCGAAGCTGGTGAATGGGGTGTCGGGGGATATGTTGAAGCATATTCAGGCGGAACATTTGCAGCGGGTGTGTGTGGAGATGGGGGTGGCATTGTCGGAAGGGGGAAAGCGGTTTGACCCAGACCGGATTGGTTATGACATTGAGCAGAATTTGCCGTTGTTCGCTGACCAGGATGAACTGCCGGAAAAGACGGCTAAGGTGTTGCAGCGGTGTGCGCTGAGTGATTTGGAAGGGTTTATGGTGACGGAAAAGGGGGGAAAGACGCTTAAGCGGGAGTCGGTGATTGAGTTTGGGGCGGTGGTCGGTGTACCCAGTTTTGTGAAGACGCAAAGCTATTTCCATGCTAAATATGGGGTGGAAAATCCAACGCCCTATAATGTGCAGGTGAGTTCGGGGTTATATGCGACGGTGCTGAATATTGAGGCGTTTCGGATTGGCTATAATCCCCATACGTTTGATTATGCGATCACATCTGAGGAACGGAAGCAACGGTTAGATGCGTTGCTCAAGAGTGTTTTGTATACCTATTTGCAGCCGAATGGGGCTAAGCGTAATACCCATTTGCCACACCCGGATCATTTTGAGGGGGTGATTACGGTAAGTACGCGGCGGTGTCCGGCCCCGATGGTGAGTCCGTTGCAGGTGGAGAGTTATCAGCGGCAAATTTCAGATTTAGCGGCGATGTTGAATCGGATTAATGGGGAGGATACGATTCATCAATATCAGTTTGATACGTTTGCGCAGTTTGGGGATTGTATTGAGGCGTTGTTGCAGTCGGCGCAGGTGTGGGAGGGGAATGATGTCGCTACAGCCTAGGCAAGATCTGGCGTCGGATGCGGTTTGGGTAACGGTGAGTTATCAGCCGGTGAGTTTGTTTTCGCTGAAGCGATCGGATGCGACGAGTATGGCGGGACGGACCAATTGGGTGCCGACGCCCTATGCGATTAAGATGGCGTTGCTGCGGGTGTTATTAGAAGGGGAGGGATATGGGCAGCGCGATCACTTTAATCATTGGCTGAAACCGCAGTTTGAGTGGATTCGGGGGTTGACGGTTTATGTATTACCGCCGGAACGGTTGGTGGTGAATCGGAATGGCTATACGTTGCGTTATTACGACCAGGTGACGGATAAGCAGGATAAGGGACGGAAAACGTTGCCGATGCAGCCGGGTTTTGTGTTTCGGGAGTGGGTGTTTTTGGAGGGAAATTTACGGATTTGTGTGGGACCGAGTCAATGGGTAGAGAAATTAGCCGATTTGTTTGCGCAAATTAATTATTTTGGCAAGCGGGGGTGTTTTTTCCAATTTTTGCCGGGGGAAATACTCTATACGGCAACGCCTAGTTTTGCCGGAAATCCGGGGCAGGGATTTATGGTGCAGCCGTGGGATGATTTGGGGCCGCAGGCGACGTTTGGGCGAATTAATCCGTTTTCGGGGGAGAAGGCGCAGGTGGGACGCGATCGGGTAATTGAGTCGGGGTTGTTGCCGTTGCGGTTGCGATCGACGGGGGCACGGTATGACGTGTATGAGCGTTTATGAGGGGTATGGATTTTTCAAGGTTGGGCTTTTTTTAACACGAAGATACGAAGACACGAAGATACTAAGGGGTGAAGAAGATGGATGTTGAAAAGGTTGGGGTGGGGGTTGCGCCGGAGGTGGCGGGGGTGAATGTGGTGTTGCGGTTTACGGAGGCGGCGGTGGCGTCGAGGCCGTTGCACCAGTGGTTGCCGGGGCTGGAGCCGGAGCTGGTGTGGGTGCCGTTGCGGGAGCAGCAGGGGGTGGTGCAGGTGATGCCGGTGTTGCGGCAGGCAGCGGGGTATGGGGTGTTGTTGCAGCGGATGCAGGATCAGGTGGGCCTGGAGACGGCGGTGAGTTGGTTGGGGCGATTGTATACGGTGGCGGGGGTGGAGGTGGATCGCTGCCCGTTGCGGGTGATTCAGGTGCCGGTTGAGAGTGAGAGGCCGTTGCCGCCGACGCTGGGACGGGCGTTGCATGGGCAGTGTTTTCGGTGGTTGGGGGCGGCTGATCCAGATTTGGCGGTGGGTTTGCATGGACAGGGGACGCTGCCGTTGACGGTGACGTTGATTCGGGCGAAGTCGGGGGAGCAGTGGTTGCGGGTGGGGTTGTTGCGATCGGAGCTATTGGCACCGCTGTTGTGGGGGATGAGT
>NZ_JBRCAD010000199.1:0-10845 GCF_053493415.1 Trichothermofontia sp.
GTTCCCCCCTTCCTACCCAGCAGGCCCCCGAACCCGATCTGCCGACAACGCTGGAGACTGATGCGATCCCAACGGTTCCCGGTTCCCCGGCTCCCCTACATGACGATCGGGAGCAGACCGCGCCTGCGGCTCTGGATACCGCCCCCCCCGAAGCTGCCCCCACAGCCGAAAGCCTGGAAACCCCCGATGCCGACAACACGGCGGCGGATCTCCTGACCAGCCCTGCGGATGTGGTGGAGCTAACCTCGGATCAACAGGAGTATGACGAACAGCGCCAGATCGTCACGGCTACGGGCAATGTGGAGTTTCGGTTTCGCCAATCGGTGCTCACCGCCGATCGCCTCCAGGTCAACCTTGGCAATCGCTTCGTTATGGCGGAGGGAAACGTGGCCTTACGGCGCGGCGAACAGGTATTGCGAGGTGAGCGCTTTGAGTATCGCTTTGTGCAGGAAGCGGGCAGCATCTTCAATGCGAATGGGGAGCTATTCCTGCCCACCACGGGGGAGGATTTTGCCTTTGATGCCCCTGCCGCCACGGCGGTGACGGGTCCCCAACCCCTGTTGAGCGATCGTGCCCTGGCCACCCAACCCTTGCGGGTGCAGCGAGGTCCCGGTGATTTTCAGGTGGGCGTGGGGGTTGGTCGCGATGCCCCGGACTTGAAGCGGCAAGGGGCCGTGCGGCGTTTGCGGTTTGAGGCGGATCAGGTGGACTTCAACGCCTTTGGGTGGCAGGCCCAAAATGTGCGCATTACCAACGATCCCTTTTCCCCACCGGAGCTAGAGCTACGCACGCCCCAGGCTACCCTGACCCATATTTCCCCCCTAGCGGACGAGCTGATTACCCGCCGCCCCCGTCTTGTTTTTGATCAGGGCTTTTCGGTGCCCCTCCTGCGGGAGCGAACCATTCTGAGTAAGGAAGAGCGCGAACCGGGGTTGATTAACATTAGCTATGACCAGGAAGAACGGGGGGGGGTCTATATTGAGCGGACCTTTAACGTGATTGCCAGGGGACCCGTCCGGCTGTGGGTGACGCCCCAACTGCTGGTCCAAAAGGCGATCAATGAGGGGCTGAATCCTGTCGATCCCGCCCTGTATGGTTTGATTGCCCGTTTAGATGGCACCTTGGGTCCCGAAACCTCTGTGCGGGGGTTGGCCAACTTTGCCAGTCTTGATCCGGAGGATCTCGCGGATAACCTGCGGGCCAGTGTCCGGTTGCGGCAGGAGGTGGGGGACCATAACCTAAACCTGGAGTATAGCTACCGCGATCGCCTCTTCAACGGCTCCCTGGGCTTTCAAAATGTGCAGAGCAGTTTAGGGATTGTGCTCACCTCACCGACGATCCCCTTGGGTGAGGATGGGCCGCGCTTGAACTACCAGGTCGGTGCCCAAGTGGTCAATGCCAAAACAGATCAGGTGGATTTGCTGGACCCCGGCCAGGGCGAGGGTTTGGTGGAACTGGGCCGATACCAGGCGACAGCGGGCTTGAGCCAGCGGATTCCCCTCTGGCAGGGAACCCCCCTACCCCCCACGGAGACCGAGGGCCTGCGGTATAGTCCGGTGCCGATCGTCCCCTTTGTGCGCTTTGTGGCCGGGATGCGCGGGATTCTCACCTCCTATACCAGCGGTGACTTCCAGAATGCCTTGACGGGTAGTTTGGGCTTGGAGGGGCAGTTTGGCAAGTTCAGTCGCGACTTTTTCGACTACACCGCCTTTAATGTGCGCTATTCCCAAAGTCTGCGGGATGGCGAGTCTCCCTTTAAGTTCGATCGCATCGAAGATCGTCGGGTATTGGCCTTTAGCCTGAGCCAACAGGTCTATGGTCCTCTGCGTTTTGGCTTCCAGACGGCCCTCAACCTGGACAAGGAAGATCGAATTACCACGGACTATATTCTGGAGTACAGTCGCCGTACCTATGGGGTGGTCCTGCGCTTTAATCCCGTCCTACAAATTGGGTCGATTAATTTGCGCATTAGTGACTTTAACTGGAACGGTAATCCGGAACCCTTCTCGGAGCTAGACGTGCGGCCCGTGAGTGATGGGGTGGTACCGTTGGCGGGTCCCTAGCGGTGGCCCGGCGGGTCCGAGGGATTAACTTTACCCAATCTGGGTTTGCAGAGTATGCTTAAAGGAGAGGCATGATCCCCTTCGAATACGCCGAAGCGATCGCGAAGTGCCTCCTGTGAGAAGAGGTACACCGTTAGTAACGCTTGTTCCTGCAACGCAAGCATGGCCCCCTTAGATCCTGATGCGGCCCTGGCTGCCAGCGATCGGGGAGTTCCCCTTTACCACCGAGTTTTTGTCTAGCATTGCCCTGTCCTAGGTTTTCAAGCCTCCTGCGGATGGCGAAGGCGTTGTGAGTGTCGTGCATTGGGGCGATAGTGCCGTCCTGGTGTGGCCTCTGACGTAGCAGTGCTGTAGCGGGAACTCGGTACAGATAGTGAACTCATGCTTGGCAAGCGACTCCACTGTGTAACCTTTTGCCGCGTCAATCCCTATGTCACAACTGCTGGAAGATGTCCTGGAAGTGACCAACTCGCCAGTCGCAGGCCATGCGATCGCCCTGTTGAGTAACTATAGCTTCGATTTGGGCCATTATGCACCGGAACAATTGGTCGGCTACTGGGCCAGCACCTATCCCCTCAACTGGGTACGTCTCGCTGTGATTGAGAGCCTTTACCAGGGGCGTTATAAAGCCGTTTCGGTGGAGCAAATTTTGGCCTTTTGGCAACGGCGCGGACGCCCGCTCTACCACTTTGGCAATGATTTTGAGCGGATTATTTGCAGCCGGTTCTCTGGTACGGATTGGGAAACGGAACTGGCCCCTGAGGATCAGGGTAAGCCCCTTGCCTATTCCGTGCGCCAGTCCCAACCGCACAAGGCAGCGGGGAGCTATGCCACGGGTACGGGATCGCCGCGTTTAAACACCCCCCGCATTGAGCCGTGGCACACCCCAACGGCGATCGGGAAGCCGCTGCCCCGCCGCCTGCCTGCGCCGACGCTGGAGCGCCAACTCAGTTCCCTCAGTCACCCCCCCGCAGGGACCGTATCTTTACCCCTGGGAACGACAACGGATGCGAGCGCCACCCGTGAAGTGGCCCATGCGCCGATTCATCAGTTTGTGCCCAACCAATCCTCGTCTGATCTGGATCAAAAATTACGGGCTGCTGCCCAGATGCGCGAAGAATTTAGCCGCATTGGCACCACCTTGGCGGCCCTGCGATCGCGGGTGAGTGTTCCCAATCGGGACGCCAGCAACGAATAGGGGAGCGATCAGCACCTCTTGAGGCGTTGCAGGCTAAAGCCTGAACTACAAACGTTTCAAGGGAACGTGTTGGGTTTTGCCAACTCGACGCCAACCCACCATTCCCCGTTTGAGCAACGCTAGGCGACGGGGGTTGTGGCGGTTGCTGGGGCGGTGGGGGCAGGCGGTTGCACACCCCCAATCCGAATTTCTGAGCAAAAGGCGGCGCTGCTAAAGCCGTCGGCCTGTTTCAGAAGACTGGTGCGTAAGCGGAGGTTGGGGCCAGCAAACCACAACCGCTCTTCTAAGTGCAGCGTTTCGGAGGCCGTAATCAGGGTTAATACCTCATCGTTGCCCAAGCTATAGTGGCCCCGGAGCAACCCCTTGCGCCCATTTTGCTGGAGCAGGTCTCCTTGGGTAGGATCGTCGTTTGACGAGAGCACGACCAGCAGGCTGGTACCGGTTTGCGGTTGGGTTGCCGCTGCCATCATGCCCTTCCAGGTAATGCGGGCACCCCAAAGCGTGAGATCGGCGGCTAGCTGACCCTGCTGACACAGTTGAACGACCTCTGGGTGGGAAGTTTCCAGGCGTTCAATATAGACTTCCGCTTTACCACTCTCCGATCGCGGCAATGCCAAGTCATGGCTGGTCCGTTGCGACAACCATTTCCCCACATTGGCTTCCAAAAATTCGATAATATCCATGTCCCAGATCAGCAGCTTTCCTGACAATCGCGCTATCCCTTTGAGTCTTGCATTTCGTTACCCCCTTGGCAAGTCTCTCCTCGGTCAGGGCCGTCGCGATCGTGTCCCATTGGTTACAGCTAGATCCTGGTACAGCAAACATTAAGGTTTCGCAACGTTGGTAGTAACGACTTTGGTCGTTGCCGGCTAAAGCCAGCCCTACGAACGTTGCAGGATTTACTTTTCGATCTCCTAGGGGGCTGATTGGCATTGGGGCCGGACGCTGGGCAGATACAGCATCTCCATCCCTGGTGAGGTACAGGCAAGGGGCTTAAGCCCCTGGTTCGCAAGGCTGGACCGTACTTCATTAGAGAGGGAACGGCTGTATTTGCTGCTGGGGATTTTGGCTAGTTATTTGGGCATTATGGGAGTATCCGAATCCTACCGAGATAGGATGGGGTACGATCGCCCGATCAGCCGAAGATCTGTTGGATAATGCGTATGGGAATGGGGGGATGGAGCGAGTAAGGCTTTGGGGTAGGCGGCTGGGCTGGTGGTCAGGGAGCGATGGGATAACGATGGGTTTGGGGATTTGACTATGGTCACGCAGGGACGATCGAGTGCACCTGATTGTCAGGGATGTAGCAGTCAAGACAATTTAGGGTTTGACTTCAGCATGGCCTTTCAGCCGATCGTGGATGTCCGGACTAAAACTATTTTTGCCTATGAAGCCTTGGTTCGCGGCCTTACCAATGAACCTGCTAGCTCAATCCTGAGTCAGATTAACGAGGACAATCGTTATCGGTTTGACCAAGCCTGTCGCGTGAAGGCGATCCAATGGGCGGCACGATTGGGGATGACAACGTATTTGTCGATTAATTTTCTGCCGAATGCGGTTTATCAAGCGGAAACGTGTATTCGCACGACACTTCAGGCATCTCAGGAATATGGTTTCCCCGCCAATCACATTATTTTTGAAGTGACGGAGGGGGAAAAGATTCATGATCGAGATCATCTCAATCATATTTTTGATGCCTATAAAAAATTAGGCTTTAAGACAGCGATCGATGATTTTGGGGCGGGATATTCTAGTCTAAATCTCTTGGCCGAGTTCCAACCCGATATTATTAAGCTGGATATGGCGCTGATTCGGAATATCCACGAGGATCAGGTGCGACGGGCGATTGTGGTTGGGATCATGCACGTTTGCCAGGAAATTGCCTGTGAGGTGATCGCGGAGGGGGTGGAAAGTCGAGCAGAACTGCAAACTCTACGGGCGATGGGGATTCACCTCTTCCAGGGTTTTTACTTTGCAAAACCAGCGTTTGAGTCCCTCGCTACGATCCCCAGTCACTTGCTAGAACTAGAGGGATAGGGTGATGTCCTATCGCCCGGTCTGACTGCTGCCCTTGCTTAACGGTAATCTGCATGACTTCGATCGCGCCGCGCCAATCAGTTTCCTCCTCCGGACAAGACGCTGCTAACCATACCGTGGCCAGTCTGCCCCCGATCGCTGCCACTGCCTCTGATCTTGGCCATCAACGGGATTGGGTTTGGCGGGGCTGGCGGGTTCGCTATACCTTTCTGCGGCCTGCGATGGCGTCGCCGCAGGCGGTTCCCATCCTGTTTTTGCATGGTTTTGGAGCGGCGATCGGGCACTGGCGTTCCAATTTGCAAGTCCTGGCTGAGACTCATCCGGTCTATGCTCTGGATTTCCTCGGTTTTGGAGCATCTACCAAGGCAGCTACGTCCTATAGTGTCGATCTCTGGGCGAGTCAGGTCTATGACTTTTGGCGTACCTGGATTGGTCAGCCGGTGCTCTTGGTGGGGCATTCGCTGGGGGCGTTGGTGGCGGTGACAGCAGCGGTGACCTATGCGGAGATGGCACGATCGCTGGCCCTGTTTACCCTACCGGCGGCCCGTCAGGAGGTGCTGCCCCGTTGGGCGGTGCCTTGGGTGGGGGCGATCGAAGGGGTGTTTGCGTCGCCGTTGCTGTTGAAACCCCTCTTTCGGGTTGCCCGGGGTTCTGGGTTTATCCAGGCCGGGTTGCGCATGGCCTACCACGATCCCAGCCGGGTGGATGCCACAGTCTTGGGGATTTATACAACGCCTCCCCGTGATCGGGGGGCAGAGCGGGCGTTTTGCTGGCTGGTGCGGTCCAGCACGCAGCCGGGGTATAGTCCCCACTTGCATACCCTGTTGCCCCAGCTGGCTTGTCCAACATTGTTGTTGTGGGGAGAGTGCGATCGCATTGTGCCCCTAAGGTTGGCCGACCAATGGTTACCCTTATCGCCTTATTTAACGCTGAAAACGTTTGCGGCAGCGGGACATTGCCTATATGACGAGTGTCCAGCAGCGGTAAATCAAACCCTTCTGGAGTGGGCGCTAGGGCAAAACTAGATTTCTTCCCTAGGCAGGCAAGGAGATGCGGCTAAAGCTTGTTGATCTAAGCAGTGCTTGAAGATGTTGTTGCCGGACAGACCGTGAATCGCAAGGTCTAGGTCCGATTGCCAATGCCAGGGAGCATCCCCCCGCAATGAACCAAGGGAAGCACCATCACTCCGATCGGTGCTCTAGTTCGAGCAAGCGAAGGACGAGGAGGAGTTCAGCCAGAAGGCGTTGGCAAGCATAATACCACCCCCGCCAGCCATCAAGGATACCGCCTTTCAGAATGAGGCAATAAAAAAAGACGATGAAGGGGGCCGGTAACTTCAGTTTACGCAATTTGTCGCCCAGGCTGAGTTCCTGAAAGGGGGTTTGGGATAGTTTCTGGGCTTCGAGGATGAGATAACGATCCTGTGCCCATAGCCAGCGGCTCAGGGATTTGCGATCGTCGTGATAGATATAACCCGATAAGGTGCCAGTCTTGCCAGTAATCTGTACTCGATGTGCATGGCCATCGTTCTGGTAAACGGCGTTTTCAACTTTATACAGAACGGTTCGAGGAGGAAGTAGCGTACCCCGTAAGGGTTTACCAAAAATGCAGTACTTAAATTGCACCCGATAGGCATTCACATCCTCACTGGGAATCAGCACCGATATGGCTTCGATGATAGTCGTCGTTAGCACATAATCGGCATCCAGGGACAATACCCAAGGGGTACCGATATGGCTCAGCCCAAAGTTGCACTGGTCAGCAAAGGTATCAAAGGATCTTTGTAGTACTTCCACCTGAGGGTAGGCAGCAGCAATTTCCAGGGTTGTATCAGTGCTGAAGCTATCAATAATCAGAATGCGCTTAGCCCAGCTTAGTTTTTGCAGAGTGCGATCGAGGTTGGGGGCTTCGTTGTAGGTCAGGATGAGGGGGGTAATCTCACTTAGCTGCATGGGATATCTGGGACTGGTGGGATGAAGCAAAATTTGAAGGGGGCGATCGTCAACGTTCACGGAGGTCTTCTTTGGTAAAGTTAACAATCGCAATCAACGAATCAGATTGAGATTTATCTTATTTTTATTTCTGGCTTGATAAACACATTTTCAGCCATTAGACTTGGACTCATGATGACTCCTTAACGAATATCGCTTAAAAATTTTCATCAAAGTAATCGCTATCAATCTTTTTAACGGGATAGAGAGCAACGATCGAAACCCCCACATCATTATCAATCATCAGGTTAGTTAGTTGCTCACCGTCAATCAAGACAATCTTACTGCCAATTTGCGAGACATAATTTCTCGCCTCCTCGGTAAATCGCGAAGTCGTGATAAAAATTCCCTTGTTGGCTCGTTGGGCTTGCAGCGCTCCCGCGAATTGCATGACATCAGGTCTACCGACGGGGGTATTATCCCAGCGCTTTGCCTGAATATAAACGACATCAAGGCCAAGTTTGTCTTCTTTAATAATACCGTCAATCCCGCCATCGCCACTTTTGCCGATCGCTCGTCCAGCATCCGATCGTGAGCCGCCGTACCCCATTTTGACCAGAAGTTCAACAACCACACGCTCGAAAAAAGCAGGCGAGGTTTTCTTGAGTTTGGCCAGGAGTTCATTAGCCAATTCGTCCCGCAGGTTTTCATAGGCAGCTTCTAAGGCTTCGGATGGCGTGACAGCGGGGATATCGGGTGCTGATTCCGGGTCGATACTGCTTTCTCCATTCCTGGCTCTGGTTCCTTTAAGTTTTTTAAATTCAAGGAACTCAGGATATTGCTCAAGGAGCTTGACATTAATCACCTGGGGCCGCTTATCTAAAAGTTCACGACCTGTGGCGGTTATTTGGTAGTAGCCTCGGCGGGTAGTTTCCAGCAGTCCAGCTTTTTTCAGGTATGTAGCAGCCCAACCCACGCGGTTGCCAAAGGTTGACTGGGTGCCACTAGGCAGCATCTCGCGTAGGTCTTCCTCTGTGAGATTTAATTCCTGGGCTAAAACCTCGACGGCTTCATTTTTTGTTAATTCGCGGTTACAAGTTCCAGCATATCTGAGCAGCGGTAACATTAAACTTTGGTAATCGGGTACTGTCATTGAAGTGTTATTGATATTTTTAATTAATCTAGACTATTAGAGGATATTTGGAAAAGGGCACCTCGAAAAATACAAATTTTGCGCTCACAAGCGACGTAATCTCGTCGGTTGGGGCAGTTCAACTGCCCCGATCCCCAATTAATCGAGGTGCCCTACAATGGATTAGGGATTATTCAGGCAACGATCATGACATTAGCGATCGCCCTCCAACCGACCCTAGAACTGACCGACGAGCAGTTTGAAGAAATCTGTCGGCATAACCGCGACCTGCGGCTAGAGCGATCGGCGCGAGGAGAATTACTCATTATGCCCCCTACTGGTGGAGAAACCGGTCACCGCAATCTGAAACTGGCTGTCCGTTTAGGAACCTGGAGTGAGCAAAATAACCTTGGTCTTGCCTTTGACTCCTCAACTGGGTTTAAGCTCCCCAATGGCGCGATTCGTGCGCCTGATGCCGCTTGGGTTAGACGCGATCGCTGGCTGGCCCTGACTCCGGAACAACACCAGACATTTATTCCCCTCTGTCCCGATTTTGCGATCGAACTCTGCTTCCCCAGTGATGAACTAGCGGATGTCCGAGCCAAGATGCTTGAATATCAAGAAAACGGCCTACAACTGGGATGGTTGATTGCTCCAAAAACTCGAACGGTGGAAATCTACCGTACCCAACAAGTCCCCGAATTAGTGATGAACCCGGCAAGCCTATCCGGAGAAAGCTTTCTCCCAGGATTTATCCTCGACTTGACCAGCATTTTCAGCAATTGCTAGGATGTTGCGCATGATTCTGATATTTGGAAAGTGTTGCGTACATCAAGCGTTTTTATATTTAAACAGGCGAACCCATGCTCCGTAATGCTGTGTTAGTAGCAGGCATCAAACCGTGAGTGGAACCTACTTATCAGATTTTAATTCCTGGGTTGCTCAAACTACCCAGTTGTTGCGGGAGCGCCGCTGGCACGAAATCGACGTAACGCATCTCATTGAAGAGGTTGAGGGTTTAGGTAAGAGCGAACGACGAGGGATTGCTAGTCAGCTAACTCGTCTTTTACTGCATCTGCTCAAGTGGCAATATCAACCTCAGCGTCGTTCAGATAGTTGGCTAGATTCTATAACGGATGCGCGTACCCAGATTGCATTGGCTATTGAAGATAGTCCCAGTCTGAAAGGTTATCCCGCAGAACAACTGACCGAGAGTTACCAACGCGCACGCCGCCAAGCCGCTAAGCAAACTGGTATGGAGATCTCGGTATTTCCAGAATTCTGTCCGTATTCTCCAGAGCTAGTATTGGCGGAGGATTGGTTGCCGGAGGGCGAATAAGTTGAGGAAGCCAGATGGGTAAGAGATTTGGAAGGTGAATCTGAGGCTATCTGCTGCTTATTTTGATCGCTAGCCTGCCAGGATATTATAATAAGTCCAAGGTTTATCATCAAGCAAACAGAAGCAGGATAAGCCTAATTACCAATTGTATTTCGGACGAGAATTGCAACTAATAGACTAATCATAAAATAGCCAATAACTCCCTCGATTGCGGCTAAAACTTCACCGATAACGGAGACAATAGGTATCGGAGATTCCAAAGTGGTAAAGGTGCTGATTGAAAAGTAAAAGCTACTCCATAAATCCTGTTTAGAAAGAGTTCCAGGGATAAGGTAGTAAAGTAGCCAGAAGATCACCACAATGACACAACAGACAATGAAAAATCGGGTAAATGAGCGTCCGTAGTCACAGGTTAATTCGAGTACCCAAGCTAGCCGAGGGTATTTTTTTTTAGATTTTCAATCCGTTGTTGGATAATCGCCTGTTCTTTCAGGAGAGCTGCTAGGTTAAAGTTAACATTTTCCAAGTTAACGCCCAAAAAGTCAGTGTTGGCATCAAACTCAACATTATCGAGGAGAGTCCCTTCCATATTAGCCCAGTTAAATTTTGTCCCCAAGACAATTGATTCTGACAGCCAACTATCGCTAAGGTTGGCACAGCTTAAATTGGCATTCGTCAACACTGAACCATAAAAATCTATCTTGCTCAGGTCGGTTCCCTGTAGATCTTCACCAACAAGTGAAATACCCCTTAAGTCGGTGTGGCCGTAGTATCGCCCTACCAAGGTGTTCAATACACTGCGATCGAAGCGGCTCCCCTTCCACTGCGCTAGAATTTGTTTGCCTTCGGGCGTTCGCCAACGTTCACGGAGGTCTTCTTTAGTAAAATTAACAACCGTAATCAAGGTATCATATTGAGATTTATCTTCTTTCTGGAGATCTACCCCTGGTTTGATAAACAGGTTTTCTGTAATCAGTGTTGGACTCATTATTAATTCCTCTGAACGCAGAAGTGTTGAAAGTTAGGTTAAGCGATGGAAAAAAGGGACAGAATGCAGTATTCTGTCCTCTAACAAATAAAAAATGATGTTCTATGATAGCCTCATTCCCGAAGCTTGTCAAATTGATCTTGAAGCAGCTTTGTCC
>NZ_JBRCAD010000200.1:0-5504 GCF_053493415.1 Trichothermofontia sp.
GGTCAGGGGCCTCCCACCCCCAGCCTCCTACATTGCTTCATGAATGTTTGTTGCGATCGTAGGGAGCTGGACCGCAAATGTGGAAAAATCTTAAGAAATAATTAAACTTTTTTGCCCTGCATCTTTAATCAAACACCTCGGAAAAGGCCAATTTCGTATCTATGCCCACGGAATTATCAGGGGTTAAGGGGTCCCAGCAATTGAGCTGGGTGGCTCCGCCGCCCAGCTCAATTGCTCAAGGTTCTCGTCAGGATATCGGCTCCAAGGGGGGGGAGATTAGGAACGGCGGTCTTTATTTAGCAATTAACGATCGCTGGGGTTCCGGCGAAGCGAAGATTAATGATGGGCGTGCATGGGAAGTGATCCCAATTCAAAAATCTTTATCAAGAAATGCCCCTATCCCCTAAGATCGTGCAGAATTGAGAGTATTCCGGCAGGTAATCATACGAATTGCTGGTAGCGTCATCCTCCTTCTATGAGTAACAATTGGCTCCCTGTTTCCTCTGAAAACCATTATGAAAATACCTTTGACGGGGCAGAATTGCTCACCAATGATGCGGCTACGATTCCTGATCACCCCCTATCGCACCCATCTCGATCGCCGAAAAAGTCTCCTAAAACACCCTTGAAGCCCACGTCTGCTACCCCGATTCCATCTGAGACTTCGCGCTCGCCCTTGTATTTCACCATTAATACGGAGGGACGGATTCTCGCTGCGGATGTCCAAAGTGCGCAACAGTTTGGTTATGATCCCACGAGTTTAATTGGCCGTTCGATTACGACCTTATTTTATCCGCCCGATCGGGCGGCCTTGACCCAAGCCTTGTTTGTGCTTGATCCGCAGGCCCTTCCCGTCAATTTGGGCAACTTTTCGTTTACCTGTCGTAAGGGGTACCATCGCCTGACCCAGATTACGGCCCATTCCCTGCAAAGTAGCGCCGATCAACAAACCCTGATCCTCAGTTGCCAACTCCTGCCAATGGGACCACCTGCTGCCCCCGATGCAGCGCCGGAAGTCGGGAGTTTGGCATCGGATGTCCAGAATGATTTGGGGTTTTTACGCAGTATTTACGAGGCCGTTGAGGCATCCATTTTTGTGGTTGATGTGCTCCCCGATGGTGACTTTCGCTATGCGGCGGTCAACCCCACCCGTGAACGCCAGTTGGGGACCAAAGCCGAAAACTTAATCGGTAAAACGCCGGAGCAGGTGTTTGCGATCGCCGAAGCAGCCCTCGTGCGCCAGCGCTATTTGGACTGTGTGCGATCGGAACAAACCCTCTCCTATGAAGAATGCCTGCTGTTACGGGGGCAAGTGACTTGGTTGATTACCACCCTGACGCCCCTGCGGGATGCGCAGGGCCGGATCTATCGTTTGTTGGGCACCAGTACCAATATTACCCAGCAACGACAAACGGCAGAGACCCTACGCACCCAGGCGGAACGGGAGAAAATCACTGGGGCGATCTCCCTACGGGTCCGCCAATCCCTGGACCTAGAGACCATTCTCAACCGGACAGTCACCGAGGTGCGGCAATTCCTGCAAACCGATCGCGTCCTGGTTTATCGTTTTTTGCCCGACTGGAGTGGCGTGATGGCGGTGGAATCCGTTGCAGACTCCTGGCAGGCGGTATTAGGGTCCACGTTACATGACCCCTGTTTTGCGTCGGAATATATCGAGCGCTATCGCCAGGGTCGTATCCAGGTCGTGGATGATATCTACGCAGCGGGTTTACATCCCTGTCACATCAATTTGCTGGCAACCTTTCAAGTTCGGGCGAACCTAGTGGTGCCGATCGTGTCGGAACAGCAACTCTGGGGGTTATTAGTCGCCCAACATTGCCAGGGACCCCGCCGTTGGCAAGATCAGGAAGTATCCTTGCTGCAACAGTTGGCAACCCAGGTTGGGATTGCCGTGCAACAGGCGGAACTCTACCAGCGCGTACAGCAACTGAATACCCATCTAGAGTCCCAAGTGCAAGAGCGTACCCAAAAGCTGCAACAGGCCTTGAACTTTGAAGCCTCCGTGCGGCGGATTACGGAAAAGCTCCGCGATAGCTTGGATGAAAGCCACATTCTGGAAACGGCAACCCAGGAATTGGCCCAAACCCTCAAGGTTCAGCAGTGCAAGATTGAACTGTATAACGGCGATCACACCCTGGCGACGATCGCCTATGAGTATCCCCCTCCCCCCGATGCCAAACCGGTTAGCCGCCGGATTGGGGATTTCCCGGAGCTTTATGAACAACTCCTCCAACGCCAGCCCCTTCAGTTCGTAGAATGGTTGCCAGCCGCCTTGTTGAATACCGTTCATACGCCCCTAGATCCGGGGGAGCGCAAGAATTATTTAGCCTGCCCAATTTTTGATGATCAGGGTGTTCTCGGCAATCTTTGGTTAACGCGTCCCTGCGATCGCGCCTTTGATGCATTTGAAGTAGGTTTGGTGCAACAGATTGCTAACGAGTGTGCGATCGCTATTCGGCAAGCCTGGTTATACGAAGCGTCCCAAAGCCAGGTTCGGGAACTGGAAAAACTCAATCGCCTCAAGGACGAATTCCTTAAAACAATTTCCCATGAGCTGCGCACCCCGATCGCCAGTATCAATCTGGCCACCCAAACCCTGGATAGTGTCTTGCAACAACGTGATGTTGAAAAACATCAGGTGACGGTGAACCGGTTGCTGCAAGTGCTTCAGGATGAATGCCAGCGTGAAAGCCGATTAATTAATGATCTGCTCACCCTAACTTATTTGGATGCGGGAACCGAACCGCTCACAATCGATGAAATTGATCTCAGCAATTGGGTCCTCCATATTATTGAATCTTTTCAAGATTCGATCCAGAGTCATGATCTGACCCTTACTGTTGATATACCGTCGGATTTGCCCCCCCTTCATTCAGATGCAACGGATTTAGAACGAATTCTCAGCGAATTATTAAATAACGCTTGTAAATATACTCCCCAGGGAGGCACTATTGCCGTCTCTGCCTATCTTACTCCCCAGCAGGCGATCGCGATTCAGGTGTGTAATTCCGGAGTCGAGATTGCTGCTGACGAGTTATCCCGAATTTTTGATAAGTTCTATCGGATTCCCACCAGCGATCCTTGGAAATATGGCGGAACTGGTCTTGGCTTAGCGCTAGTGAAAAAGCTAGCGGCTCGAATTGGCGGCGAGATTGAGGTTGCCAGTGCGGATGAAAAAACCACATTCACACTCGTGTTACCCCAGAGTATTTTGCCACAGGAGCATCGTGTAGGCTTCCCAATCTGAGTTGTCAAAGTACTTGCCTTTTGATGTTGTCAACCTCCTCTGAGTGGGGAATTCAGCCATTGGAAAGGCTAGAATGAAATTTATCAATTATCGAGTTGGCAAGTTTTTAACTCTAGGTGAATTTTGTACCTGTACCCAAACCTATCAACAGTATGCCAGTCAAATTAATCCTTTCCCTCAAAATATAGATGAGACGTTACCTGCTATTACCGCCTTGTGTGAGCAAATTGTTGATCCTGTGATTGAACAATTTGGTTGCGAGCGGTTTCAACTGACCTATGGCTTTTGCTCCATTGATTTGAAACGTTGGCTGGCACGGCGTGATCCGGTAACTGGGGCTAAGTTGGGCCGGGTGAGTCCCGATCGCGATCAACACATGGCCCATGAGGTCAATCGGCGGGGGCAGTATTATTGTCCGCGTTTGGGGGCAGCGTGCGATTTCAGGATTTTAGATCTGGCCAGCGATGCGTTAGTCACCTGGATTGTGGCTCAAGGGTTACCGTTTGATTCGCTCTATTTTTATGGTCGCGATCGCCCGATTCATATTAGCTATGGTCCCCAACATAAACGGGAGGTTTGGACGTTTACTGCGCAAGGAACGCCAACGAAGCGAGGGACGGAGCAGTGGCAGGTTAGGGGGTAGTCGGAAGCAGGAAGTCGGGAATTAATTAGCCCGGAAATAATGGGTGGGGGTAGGGATGATCCTGCCTATTGTTAAGACAGCCGGGACGGCTATCCTACGCTTTGGCTGAATTACTCCTCACTCCTTCTGATCGATCGCGGTTTGGGGGCAGCCTCCCCATCTTTGCGCCGGACGAGGCGATGACCTTTGAGTGTTGCCCCGTGGGCGGCAAGGCACTGTTCCCAACCTTGGCGATCGTAGATGGCTTTGAGGTCAGTGAGCAGGCCCCAGCGGTGTTCCTGTTGGCTGAGTTTGGCAAATTTGGCGTAGTGGGGATAGTCGGGGGTGAGCAGTTGTTCTTTTTGGTGCAGCAGTGGCGGGTTATCGTCGCGATCGTAGTCGCGGTAGTGGACGTGCAGGTCGCGCAGGCTGATTTGCATACTGCTCTGGAGGGCGGGGTGGGGGTCGGTGTCGAAGTCGGGAACGCTGAGGTAGGTGATTTTAGGACTGCTCAGGTGCAGTTTAATGATATTGGCGGTTTCGGGGCGGCCTAGGGTACGGGCGGCGCAGCCTTCATAGAGCCGCAGCAGGGGATGCAGGGCCTCCAGGGCGGAAAGATGAATCCAGAGGGAGTTGGGGCGTTGTTGGCCGATCGTGCTTTGGCGGCATTGCTCGGCGAGGGCCTCCAGGTTACCCAGGCTCATGAGCATGAGGTCAGCAGCGGTGCAGGCGGCTTGATAATTGCCGAAGAGTGCCCGGATGTCGTTCTGGAGGAGGGAGGGGAGTTGGTTAAATTTGGGCCGTTGACCGAAGTGGCTGAGGGCGAGGTAGACCAGTAGGTCCTGGCGGCGTTTTTCGGTAATGGCTTGCCAGTCCTGTTCGTCGGTGGCTTGCAGGATCAGGCGGAAGGCGCGTTTGAGGCTGCCAAATTCGGCCTGGAGGTCGCTGAGGTGATGACTGGCGATTTCGTCGGGGGTGGGGAGGCGACCGCGATCGGTGAAGAAGGTCATGAGGGGTTGCAGGCGGTCTTTGCAGTCCTCGAAGCGTTGCAGGGTGCGGTTAATCCGGGGGGCGGTGGTCCGGGAGCGGAAGCGGGCGGCGCGAAAGGTTTCGGCTTGGGCGGTATCGCGGAAGACAAAGTAGATACCCAGGGCGACGGGAACCGCATCCACACCTAGGACTTGATCGATGTAGGCTTTGAGTTCTTCCTGTGCGTAGTATTTCTGGAAGGTGTTGCGGCTGGTGATGATGCCGTCACCGTAGGGGATGACGCCACGGACGCGATCGTCAATTAAAACTTGGGCGGCGACAATGAGAACGCTTTGGGTGAGTTGCCAAGCCCGACGGAGTGCGTCCCGGCGTTCGGCGGTGTCTTCGATGACGTTGATGACGTAGCTGAGGTTAACGATGGTGGCGGCGGTGGGTTCGGTGTCGGGGCGGAAGTAGGGGTCCCAGCCCGCACTGGGGTAACCGAGTTGGGCGATGTGGGTAATGTCGGCTCCGTGGCCACAGCCATAGTCGAAGTAGGTGGCGTCGGGGGTGAAGAGTCCAGCTTCGACGGCGAGACGCAGGGGTTTGGAGGCGGTGGTGCGGACGATCGCGGCTTTATGGCGG
>NZ_JBRCAD010000201.1:0-28183 GCF_053493415.1 Trichothermofontia sp.
GGGCGGTGGCGGGCTTGGAATGGCTCGCCCGCTCTGTTAAGCCCAGGCAAAACTCAGTTGAAAGGTAGGCAACGGCAGCGACAGCCGTAACATCAAAAACCAAGGTCAGTGCATCCTGCATGGTGAGTCCTCCAAAATCAAACGTAGCCCAACCCAAACTAGGGCAATGCTCCCACCGGGGGGAGCTAGCCGGATTACTCTTCGCCACCCTGGATCTTCAGCAGCAGAAAACCTAGACCTAAACCGATCATGACGATCGTTGCTGACAAAATCGCCGTATTCAAAATTTCGCCACCCATTGAGATTACTCCTAACAGACGTTAAAGATAGAACGAAGGGGTCATGAACTTGCCCCCATGACTAGCCCCCATTGTAAAACGTGGTGACCGTAAAACGTGGTAAACGCCCTGCGCCCGACCTATCCCCCCCTAGCCATTACCCTGGGTGATCCGGCGGGTATCGGCCCGGAGGTCATTTTGAAAGCCTTGGCCACCCTACCCCCTGCCCAAGTAGCCGCCCTGACGATCGTCGGTAATCGCCATCTGCTTCAGCAATGCTATGACCACTTGCAGACCCTCGATACCGGTTCAACCCAACCGCTGGCCCTCGCCCAACCAGAGACCCTGAATGTCCTAGAGGTGGAGCTATCGCCGAACGTCCTAGCCCAGATTCGACCGGGGATGGGGAATGTGGCCAGTGGCACCGCCAGTTTCACCTACCTCAAGACAGCGATTTTGCGTACCCTAGCGGGAGACTTTCGCGGCATTGTCACGGCCCCGATCGCCAAGGCCGCATGGCAAGCCGCTGGCCATCCGTATCCCGGCCAAACCGAACTGCTGGCGGAACTGAGTCAATCATCCCAATCCGGTATGTTGTTTGTGGCCCGATCGCCCCACACTGGTTGGACCCTACGCACGCTGTTGGCCACCACCCACATTCCCCTTGCCCAGGTCCCGGCCTCTCTGACGCCGATGCGGATGCAGGCTAAACTCGATCTCCTGATTGCTTATCTCCAACGGGATGTGGGTCTTGCCCATCCCCATATTGCCATCGCTGGCCTCAACCCCCACAGTGGGGAACAGGGGCAATTGGGGCAGGAAGAACAAACCTGGCTGATTCCCTGGCTAAAGGCGGCCCAGCAACAATATCCGGCGGTCCGTTTACGGGGACCTATCCCACCCGATACGCTGTGGATTAAAGCGGGGCAAGCCTGGTATGGAACCAGAGCGATCGCGGATGTACCCGATGCCTACTTGGCCCTCTATCACGATCAGGGGTTAATCCCCGTGAAATTATTAGCCTTCGATCGGGCAGTCAATACCACGATCGGCCTCCCCTTCATTCGCACTTCGCCGGATCACGGTACGGCCTTTGACATCGTCGGTCAGGGAATTGCCGAGGCAACCAGTTTTCTCGCAGCCTTAGAACAGGCCACGGAGGCTGCCCAACGCCCCACCCTCACACCCTAATCCGTAGCGAAGCAGCCCTTGAATGCAAACAACGATGCTCTGACCATTTGCCCAGATCCGCTAAGTTGGTAGTGACGACCTGAGTCGTCTCAGTGCCCGTATCAGGACCTTGACATTGGTTGCTAGGACAATGGCCACAATTACCTCCCTGACCGATCGCCGGACCATTCCTGTCCAAGCGGACGAGACCATTCTCGTGGCTAGCCTCAAGGCGGGGATTCCCCATGCCCATGCCTGTGGGGGGCAGGGACGCTGCTCCACCTGCCGGGTAATTGTGACAGCGGGGCTAGAAAATTGCGAACCCCGTCAGCCAATAGAACAGGAACTCGCGACACAATTGGGTTTCCCTGATCCTGTTCGGCTAGCCTGCCAAACCCATATTCAGCAACAGGTAGAGCTAGTTCGCCCAGTGATTGATGCGATTGATCACGAGATCATCAAAATTGAAGTTATTGGTGGGTCTTGTGTTCGTCAAATCGGTGAAGAAAAAACGATTGCATTATTGTTTGCTGATATCGCTGAATATACACCCTTTACCGCTTCTCTGTTGCCCTATGATGTCATCCATGTTCTTAGTCGTTACTTTAAGATCATGGGAGAGGTGATTAACACACATCACGGCACGATCGTGGATACGATCGGCGATGGTCTTTTTGCAGTCTTTGGCCTAGAAATCGATCGCCCCAACTGTTGCCTAGATGCGATCGCGGCGGGGTTGAGTATGTTCCAAGCCCTGGAAAATCTCAATACTTATCTATGCCAGATGTATCAGAAAACCTTCCAGATTCGGATTGGCATCCACTATGGCTCCGTAATTGTGGGCAACACCGTTGTTAACCAATATAATCGGCTTGCTGTGATTGGAGATGCGGTGAATGTGGCCAGTCGGATCGAAGCGGCCAATAAGGCGATCGGGACTCACTTTCTCATCTCTGCTGATGTGTATCAACAGGTGGCGACACAGATAAAAATTGGCCAGGAATTCACGACGGGACTCAAGGGAAAATCGGAAATTTATCAACTCTATGAGGTCATCGATCTCAAGGTATCATGAGTCGATCGCGTCAACGGAAGATCGTTTATCTCCCCCTATGTAAGTTGGAATGATGCAGCCTGATCTTGACACGGCTATTACCACGATCGTCGCAACGCGCCTTTCACTGCTAACCGATCGCAGTCTACTCGTGGCGTTGACGGGTATTGATGGCTGTGGGAAAGGCTACATCACCCGGCACATGGTTGAGGCCCTGGAAGCCCAAGGTTTACGGATTGCCGCGATCGGCATCGACGGCTGGCTGAACCTACCCCCCGTGCGCTTTAGCGACCGTAACCCCGCCGAGCATTTCTACCAACATGCGTTTCGCTTTGAGGCGCTGTTTGCAGAACTGGTGCTGCCTCTGCGCAATCAGCGATCGCTTAGCCTTACGGCAAATTACACCGAAGAAACCGCGACGGCATACCGCCAGCATATCTATGCGTTCGAGGCCATCGACATCATCCTGTTGGAAGGCATCTATCTGTTAAAGCGTGAATTTCAGCCATACTACGATCTCGCGTTCTGGATTGAGTGTAGCTTTGATACGGCCCTCCACCGAGCCATTCTTCGCGCCCAAGAGGGCCTATCCCCGGAGGCGACGATCGCTGTGTACCGGCGGATCTATTTCCCCGCCCAAGAGATTCACTTTCAACGTGATACCCCCCAACGAGCAGCAACGTTGATAATCCATAACGACAACCCTGACCGGGATGGCCATCCCCCGGCCCCAGCCCCCAAGTCAACGGATCACAACACAATGTAAACAAATATTGCAACTTTGCCGGTGGCTGTGTTAAGGTTTGTAACAGGTTCAGATTTCAGGAGACACACCCCATGCAAGAGCAAGAAAGCAAACTTGGATTTACTGCCTTTGCGGAAACCTGGAATGGCCGTCTGGCAATGCTGGGTTTCGCCATTGGCCTTGCCACTGAATTGTTAACCGGTCAAGGCATTCTCTCCCAGCTCGGTTTGATGTAATTTCCCCTGCGAACTGTTTGCGATCGTTGCCCTTAAAGCGAACGATTGCAGTCCTAATTCCTGATTGATGCATGAGACACCTGTTGGTAGCCTTTCCCCCGCTACTGGCAGGTGTTTTCCTGTGGGACGGCTTGATTGAGAGCAGCCTTTGGGGATAAACCCTCAGCGCTTGGGCTTGGCAATGGCACTGTCTTTGGGGATAAACCCTCAGCGCTTGGGCTTGGCAATGGCACTGTCGCGGGAGAGGGAGCGGTATTGGGTAGCGGGATACTGATCGATATGACGATGAATCGCCACGGGGGGAGTCACCCGGCAACTGAAGAATTCAATCGCGGCCTTGCCATCGGGCAGGAGACGTACCTTGGGGGATAGGTCGGCGATCGGATCGCTGATCCACTCCCATTGGGCTTGGGGCGGTAGCGTGTCGATCAACCGATGGTTTGCCCAGTTTTTGGACTTTCCCGTGGCTCCCAAATCCTGAATCTCACGCCGAAAGATTGAGGCTACCAGGAACGAGGCCGGGGAGCGATCGCCCTCTAGGGCTTCCATAAAGTCCGGTAAGGCCCCCTTCGGGTGGGGGGGATGCTGACGATCACTGCTGGCCTCCAGAACCGATTCCAATTGGGCTGTGGTGGAAAGGGCTTCCGGCACCGCCCAGGTAATGCCAATCCCATCCCCAGGGACCCGGTAGAGGTAGGTGACTAAACGCCAATCCAACTGGATGCGGACTCCCGGCAGGCGAATCAACGCCGCACCGGGGTTTAAGGTACTGACAAACCAGCGTCCCTCCACATTCGGGCCATAATTATCCTCCTCCTGAATGCTGGCGGATTGGAAAAAGCCGCTCAGGTCATCCAGGGATTCTGGTTCAGGCGTGTCATCAATCTCATCCAGGGACGCGATCGACTCCGGGCTATCCTCGGTCTCTGGTAACAGCAAACTACTTTTAATAATTTGCCTGACCTTCTGTAAAGAGGCAAGGGGAAATCGTTGGATGGTCATAGACAGTGCAGGGGATGGGGGAAAGGGTAACGGGTATGATCAGACTGAACTCCCCCAAATTTAGCGGGAAATTGCCCAATCGGGGATATTCCAGGCCATTCGGTAGCAAATAGTTAGGAATCCTCCTTCTTATTACCGGCGCGATTACCGGAATCCTTGCCTGAGTCATGGCCTGAAGCAAGCACTTCCCTAGGTATCGGGGATAGGCAAACTCACCCCCATCAAGGTGCTTACCTGCTGAGCCGTGGCGGGAGCCAGAAGAATGCCATTGCGATAGTGGCCAGTAGCCAGGATGACGTTGGTATAGCCCACCAATTTCTCAATGATCGGGGCCGGTTGATGTTCGGGGCGGGGGCGAAGGCCATACCAGGCATTCACCCAAAGGGCATCCGCCAGAGCGGGCAGGATCGCGATCGCCTGTTCCCAAACCTGCTCTAATGCGGTGCTATTGGGCATGACCAGCCCCCTGGGATGGCGAAATTCCACCGTGGCCCCAATGGCAAAATCATTCGCGCTGAGGGGCACAATGTGGACATCATTTTGGGTGATCGCTGGCCACGGTATTGGGGAAGCGAGGGGCCGCCCACAATAAAAAACTTGCAGCGCTTGCCCTAGAACTGGTTGCAGGGCAACGCTCTGCCACTCACTGCCGCGCCAATCTATCCGACGATCGTCCAGATCCGGTTTAGGCGGGGGAGGGTACTGGTACAGGTGGGCCGTGAGGCGATTAGCCCCTAGGCCAGGGGCCAGAATGATCCAGTCAGCCGGGAAGGTGTTCGTCTGGGTATGAACTGTGGTCACGGTTTGCGCCTTGCTTGTGGCCAGCATACGGCGCTCCGACGCGAGGGCGCTCAGGGAGCGTTTTTGGGCCAGGGCTGCCAGAATCATGTCCGGGGGAATGGCCGCATCCTCTGGGCGAAGGGGGCTAAACCCGGTCACGGGCGTGGCAAAGTGGAACTGGACACCTTGCCGACGGGCCGCCGTGATCAGTGCCCGCAGCAGGGAGGTGGGTTGAATCTGGAGGTCTTGGGGCGAGTGAACGCCCGCCACGATCGGGGCGAGGTTCAGATCCGGGTAGCGATCGCGCAATTGCTCCGGGCTAAGCCAGTCTAGCTGAAACCCTTGACGGGTACGGTACTCGCACAATTGTTGCCAATGGGTCAGGTTTGCGTCGGCGGTGAGGAGGTGCAGGAGGCCCTGGGGATTGTGGGTGATCGCCTGTCCCGTGAGGGTGGTTAATTCCGGGATCAGGCTGTGGTAACGGCGAATACTGGCCTGCCGCAGGTTCCAAGCCCGACCTGTCCGTTTTTGGCTGCTCACCCCCACCAGGATGCCCAGGGCCGCATGGCTGGCAACCCGCCGATGGGCAAACGCATGGTTTTCCGTAACCGTCTCGGCGATCGGAAAAAAAGTGCTTTCCGGTTCCTGTTCTAGGACGGTAATCTGAAGGTTGGGGATGCGGCTCAATTCGTAGGCGATCGTCGCGCCGATGATGCCAGCACCAATAATCATCACCTGGGACATCGGTAGGCTAGTTTTCTGGCTCGATCGCGGGCACATCAATGGCACTTTCGAGTTGGTTGACCTGCGCATCTTGCTGTCGCATGGCTTCCAATGTCGTCGGGATGCCCAGGTTGAGAACTTCCTGATCGGTCGCCAGGTTAAAAGTATTAACCGACCAATGATCCCCCCGTTTAATGACCTGAAGCTCAGCAAGGGCGACGCCCCGTTCACACTGGACTTCGAGTAGGTAGGTCGCCGTTGCCAGGGCCGTCATACTCCAGCTTTCACCGGGTAACCCAGTTCCTGCCGAAAGACTCTCCTTCGTCACCATTTCACCGCAGGATATCAGGCCCCCCAACAACCGTTGCCAGGGCGCAAACACAGTATCGAGATCCCCGCCAGCTACCGTTTCTAGTAACTGGGGCGTGGCACTGCGGAGCAGGGCATCAGCCTGCCAATCGGTCAGAACAGCCAACACCGTCGATCGCGCAAATTGCTGGGATTCTGTCACCGCTTGTTGAAAGGCTTCGGCTTGTTGGGTGAAGAAGCGCTTGACCTTGGGAAAATAAATTTTAATCAGGATGATGATGGTGACAACCAGCACCGCCACGATAAATAGGAAAAAGCCAACAATCCCACCCAGCGCGACCAAAATATCTTTCATGGCTCTGAGGCTTCTAATGGTTGTTCCTAGTCTACCCCCAACCGCCTTGAGGGCATCAGCCAGCCTCAACAGGGAGCCAAGTCCAGGAACAGAGTATGGCTGTGATTAAAGTTTCTGTGACCCAATCTCAGTCGCGACGCGACGCGAACGAAAAACGATTGTGGGACAGGCAGGATGCCTACCCCTGACACAGCCGAGATGGCTATCCCACGCTTAATTTGCGATCTACTGAATCTGGCCAAATTAAACTTGACAGAGTACTAGGGAACCTCGATTAATTGAGGCGGATAATTGAGACGGACGGCGGAGCCGCCCACCCCAACTCCTTAAGAACTGCGTGGGCACAGTTGCGAAAATTGGTATTTTTCGCGGTGCCCACTAGCCAGCATCATCTTTTCCTACTCGTCCCAGGCCATGTCTACGATCGCCCCCCCACAGCCCAACCCCCCAGCCAGCGGTTTAGACCGGGTCCGCATTGTTTTGGTTGAACCAGCCGGTGCCCGTAATGTGGGTTCGGTGGCCCGGGTGATGAAAAACTTTGGGCTGCGCCAGTTGGTTCTGGTCAACCCCCAATGTGATCCCCAGGGGCCGGAGGCACGGCAAATGGCAGTCCACGCAGCGGACCTCTTGGCCCAGGCCCAAACGGTGACTGGCTTACCAGCAGCCCTGGCCGGTTGTCAGCGGGCGATCGCGACCACCGATCGTCCCCGCACCCTCAATATTCCCCTCGAAGCCCCCCGTGCTGCCCTACCGTGGCTCCTGGAGGCCCCTGCTGCCCTGATTTTTGGGCCAGAGGACCGGGGCTTGAATAACCAGGAACTTAACCATGCCCAGCGGTGGGTTGGTATTCCCACCGGCCCGGACTACTCTTCCCTCAACCTGGCCCAGGCGGTCGCCGTCTGTTGCTATGAGTTACACTTAAGCCAACCGCCTGCAGGGGTTTCCCCGGCGATTGCCCCAGCCGGAATATCGACAGAAAACTTAATCAAATCCTGGCCCCCGCCGCCGGGGACAACAACGGCTGCATCCCTTGCCAGTCCTGAGCCAGCGGCAACCCTGGAGGAATTGGCGGCCTATTATGCCCATTTAGAAGCCGTCCTCCTGAAAATCGGTTATCTTTATGCCCATACTGCGGCGAGTCGGATGCAAAAGTTCAAAAGACTTTATAATCGCTGCCAACTTTCCGCCAAGGAACTGGCGATGTTGCGTGGTGTGTTAAGACAAGTCGAATGGGCGATTAGCCCCCCATCAGACCCGTTTTCCCCTGGGGGCAGCACGCGAATCGCCGTTAACCCCGTCCCAATTGCCGATACTTTGGATCAGTCTGGCAGTGAATAGAGCACAGAATCCCTCCTCTAACCCCCAGTTCGGCGCAGAGTCAGATAACCTGGCTCCCCTTCGTCCGCGTCGCCGCGCACGTACCCGCAAAGTCCCTCAGGGGCCAAACCTCTCGGTAGTGGTGCATCCCTCCGCACGCTCGGCCAGTCAACGGGGCCAGGTGGACCCACAACCGCTCTCCAGTGATCCCCTCCAGCGGGCCAGACAACACTACCGCAGTTCTGGACGGCTGAGTGCGACGGGTGGGAGTTCAGCCCAAGGGTGGGACCCGCTGACTGACCTGGTTGGGCCACCCCCCAATTTGCCGGGACAGCGGGGCCGGAGTCGCCCGCAGTCCACGGCTGAGCCAACCCGCGAGGCAACGCCAATGGCCGGTGATCCCCGGCGACGGCGATCGCGCGGACGGCGACGTGCCAGCCTGCCCTTAAGCAGTCACGCGAACCTCGGCCATGCCTATCCAGCCCCTAGCCCGCAGACGAACCCGCGGTCGGCTAAGGCATCGCCCCGGAATAGTGCGGCGGCGCGGCAACGATCGCGGCTGATGGCTTCCTTTCTATATGCCCTACGGTTATTGATTTTAGGGGTGGGACTGGGGGTGATTGCCGGCACTGTCCTGTCGGTATGGGACCCCACCGGACGTTATATGGGCCTAGGGCCTGCCGGGGAGTCAGCCCTGCCCACGGAAACGACTCCCCAAGCCGAAGCCTCCCCCGCGATCCTACCGGCCCTGGATCTGGGTCAGGAAATGACTGCCCTGAAGCAACAGGTGCAAACCCTAGTCAGTAGCCAACCGGATCTGACCCCAGGGGTGTTTCTGGTGGATCTGGACACCAATGCCTATGTGGATCTCAATGGCAGTATGGTGTTCCCCGCCGCCAGCATGATTAAGGTGCCGATTCTCGTGGCTTTTTTCCAGGATGTCGATGCGGGTAAAATTCGGCTGGATGAAGAATTGGCCTTGACGGAGGATGTGATTGCGGAAGGATCGGGGGATTTGCAGTACCAACCGATCGGCAGTAAGTATTCCGCCTTGGAAACGGCCACCCTGATGATTGTGATCAGCGACAATACAGCCACCAATATGTTGATCAAGCGCATGGGTGGGAAGGAAGCCCTCAACCAGCGATTCCAGGATTGGGGCCTGCCGAATACGGTGATCAATGCCCCCCTCGCGGATCTGGCGGGAACGAATACGACCACGCCGAAGGATCTGGTCAGTCTGATGGCCTTGGTCAACCGGGGCGATCTGGTCTCCCTGCGATCGCGCGATCGCTTGTTGGAAATTATGCGTCGCACGGAAACCAATACACTCCTACCCCAAGGCTTAGGCCCTGGTGCCACGATCGCCCACAAGACGGGGGATATTGCCTCAACGGTTGGGGATGTGGGGCTGATTGACTTACCTGATGGCAAGCGTTACTTGGCCGCCGTCGTGATGAAGCGCCCAGATAATGACGATCGGGCACAGGAATTAATCCGGCAAATCTCTAAGGTGAGCTATACGGCCTTTACCCAGGCCACCCCACCTCCTAGCGCACCGGCCCCAGCGGCCCCGTCAGCCCCTAGCCCTAATCCAACGGCCTCCCCTGCAACGGCGTCACCCCTACCCACGAGCGAGCCGATGAGCGAGGGGGATGCACCCGCAGCCACCCCATCGGAACCCAGTGCCCCTAACAACCCAGAGCCGTAATCTGTTTTAGTAACGTTAGGCTACTGAAACCTTGCGGGGAGTCGCTGTGTTCTTGAGTGTTGTGATCCCAACCTATAACCGTCTGCCCATTCTGGAAAAGTGTTTGCGGGCGCTGGCCCAACAAACCTGGGAGGCAACCGTAGGGATTACGGGCTATGAGGTGGTGGTGGTGGATGATGGCTCCACCGATGGTACGATCGCGTGGCTGCTAGCCCACCAGGCGGAATTGCCCCAGGTCCGCTGGCTGGTCCAGGAGCATTTGGGGCCGGCGGCGGCCCGGAATCTGGGGGTGCAAGCGGCGAAAGGCGAATGGATTGTTTTTATTGACAGCGATCTGGTGGTGACGGCGACCTTTTTGCAAGCCCATGCCCAACGTCTGCGCCAGGAACAGGCGCGGCTGGGGATGCCCGATCTTGAACACTTGCCTGTTTTTACCTATGGGCGGGTGATTAACACCTGTAATTTTGATGCACCAACGACAGAGCCATATAAGGTGACGGATTTTTCCGCTGCCTACTTTGCCACAGGCAATGTGGCGATCGCGCGTCACTGGCTGGAAACAGCGGGCCTATTCGATACCCAGTTTCAACTGTACGGTTGGGAGGATCTGGAGTTAGGGGTACGCCTGAAACAATTGGGGTTACGGTTACTGAAGTGCCCAGAGGCAGTGGGTTACCATTGGCATCCGCCCTTTACCCTTAGCCAGATCCCCAGGTTGATCGATCGGGAAATCCAACGGGGCCGGATGGGGGTCCTGTTCTACGCAAAACATCCCACCTGGGAAGTCCGCATGATGATCCAAATGACTTGGCTACATCGGCTCCTTTGGGGGGGGCTGTCCCTAGGGGGAAGGCTAAATGAAAAGACAATGGCCCCCCTGTTGCAATGGCTGATCGATCGCGGCCAGCCCCAACTGGCCCTTGAGGTAGCACGGATTTTTCTGAACTGGTATAACGTGCAGGGGGTGTATGCCGCCTATCACGAACAAGCTGCCATCACGGAGGGATAACCGCCAGGATGCAGGCAGGGATAGATATTGTTGTCCTCTCCAACGGGCCAGGGGAATTAGCCACCTGGGTGCGCCCGGTGGTGCAAGAACTGCGGCGACAGTTGGGGAACGATCGCACCCAAGTCCGCATTTCCGTGGTGTTATCCCCCTGCCCCAATGCCAGCGGTCGGGAAGCGGCGATCGCCCGGTCCTATCCGGAGGTCGATCGTGTCCAGGGACCGGAAGCGTTTTTTAACTTTTTGCTTTGGGGTCAAACCGCTGAGCCGTGGGATTGGCGCGATCGGGGCGTGGTCCTGTTCCTCGGTGGCGATCAGTTTTTTACGGTGATCATCAGTCGCCGGTTGGGCTATCGCAGTGTTGTGTATGCCGAGTGGGCGGTTCGCTGGTTACGGTGGGTCGATCGCGTTGCCGTGATGAATACCCAGCTTCTCTCGCAACTCAGCGGCCCCGCTGCCGCCAAATGCACGGTGGTGGGTGATCTGATGGCGGATGTGGGCCAGAGTCTGGGTACCCCTGCGGCTAACCGCCCGGATGTCCCCAGGTCCCCAACGATCCCATCCCCAAGGCCCCGGATCGGCTTGTTACCCGGCTCCAAACCGGCTAAGCTCGCGATCGGCGTTCCCCTGTGCTTGGCGATCGCTGATTATCTGCATCAGCACCGCCCGGAACTGGACTTTTTCATTCCCGTGGCCCCCGCCTTGCCCGTGGCCACCCTGGCTCGTTTTGCTGACCCCACCCACAATCCCGTCATCGCCAAATTTGGCAACGTCACCGCGACCCTGCTGACCGTGGGACCCGAGGCCCCGGCGTTGAAAACCCCCTCTGGGTTGACCGTGCCCCTCTGCACCGAGTTCCCCGCCTATGCCCAATTGGCCCAATGTACCCTGTGTTTAACCACGATCGGGGCCAATACGGCGGAATTAGGAGCCTTAGCGGTGCCGATGGTGGTTTTGCTGCCGACCCAACAGCTAGATGCCATGCGGGCCTGGGATGGCCTCCCAGGCATTTTGGCCAATCTCCCAGGGGTAGGTTCCCTCTTTGCCAAAGCCGTTAACAGCTTGGCCCTGCGACAATTACAAGGTCCCCAGCGACGCCTCCTGGCTTGGCCCAATATTTGGGCCGGAGCGGAAATTGTGCCGGAATGGGTGGGTCCCCTCCAGCCCCAAGCAGTGGCTATCCAGGTGTTGACCTACCTAGATCAGCCCGATCGATTAGCCCAAATGCGCGAGCGACTGCGCCAGATACGCGGCCAACCAGGGGCGGTGAACAAACTGGTCGAAGTCGTGATCGCAACCCTGGGCGAGGCGGCGGGCAGCGATCGGGAGCGGGGGTAACCGGAGGGCACGCTCAAGGTTAATCGTTATCCCATTGCTCATTCCCCATCAGGTCACCAATCCGGTCCCGGAGGAGGAAGTTATTTCTTTCGAGTTCACATTCCACACAGACCCATTCCCGCGCTGGAATGTACTGGCAAAGCGAATAAATCGGCTGTTGGCGACTGAGGAGACCACGATCGACCAGATGACGAGCTTCCTCCTGGATCACGTCGAGAGAGTAGCGTACCGATAACGTGTTAAGCATAATGCCAGACCGCCTTTAAGAATCGTGCTGAGGAGAAGTGGGTAGACTGTCAACTGAAGCCGGTATCCCAGATCGGCGATGCCCGATGCTTCTGTAGTCCACTATACTGAATCGCTTTTATTTTCAGGCATTTATTTCGCTAATAATGTTAATAAGTATTTTCAAGTCAAGGAGTCCTGACAACTCTGTCCTAGAATGGGTAGCCCAAATTTGGTAAATGCTCCTGCGGAGGGGCTACGCGAACGAAAAACTGGCGTGGGGTAGGCATCCTGCCTGCCGCCGAGACCGCCGAGACGGCTATCCCAGGTTCAATGTGTAATCTACTTAACTTATCGCCTGGCTCCAGTTCCACGGCTACGCTGGCCACCCGGTGGGGTGTAGCGACCGGATTGGCTCCAGCCTAGTCCTAGCCGTGCGATCGCGCCAGCAGGCAGTGGGCACTGGCAGGGGTGGGTAGCCCTCCCGGCAGCCAGAATTTAGGGTATTCCGTATCCTCAGAGGGCGCTGGAATTGAGACTTTTTTCCTCGTTGGGGGTCAGGGGTAGGTGCAAACCACACTCCTGCTTGAGTCCTTGGAAGCGGGTATCCCGCTCATGCTCATCGGTGGCCAGCAACGGACGGCTAGAGTGCCAGTCGCCCACAGTGGTATATCCCTGGTCAAAGAGGGGATGGTAGGGCAAATCGTAAGCCATCAGATACTCATAAATATCCTTAGAATTCCAGGTAATAATCGGCAAGATTTTGTAGAGGCCAGACTGTTGTTCAATCACTGATAGGGATTTGCGGTGGTCGGTTTGGCTGCGTCGTAAACCCGCCAACCAGGCCGTGGCCTTTAGCTCCCGGAGGGCGCGTTGCATCGGTTCAACTTTGCGCATCTGATCGTACAGGTTGAGGGCTTCTACCGTGCCTTGTTCCCAGAGGCGTCCATGTAAGGCTTCCATCCGTGCCGGACTGATGGGGGATTGGTACACCTTCAGGTTGAGGTTTAGCCGCTCGGTTAGTTCCTCGGCAAATCGATAGGTTTCGGGCGGCAGATAGCCCGTATCCACCCAAATCACCGGGATTTTGGGGATCACTTGGGTGACCAGGTGCAACATGACGGCGGACTGAATGCCAAAACTGGTGCTGAGGACGAGGCCCGGACCGAAGGTGGCGTCCGCCCATTCAATAATGTGTTTAGCGTCTAGGTCGGTGAGTTCTTCCCGTGCCCGATCGATGTCAAACTCTGGTTTTACAAGTGCTAGATTGACCAAGTTCGTTCTTCCTTAACCTTTCAGACAGAGACAAATCCAAGATCTTTTGGTAGATCCTTACCTAAGGGTTTAGGAGGCGGCGGGGGGGGGAATCGTAATATCGATCGCCGTCACCGACTTCGCAAAACTGAGCGACTCTAGGGGCGGTTGTATCGCCGGAGAATTGCCCACCACTAATGTTACCAAGTTATCGAGGTTTAGGTAGGTACGGGCAACCCGCTGAATGTCAGCGATCGTTGTGCTTGCAACCCCTTGCTGGTAGCGGAATAGGGTGTCGGGCGGATATCCGAAATAGGCATAGCGCAAGAGCCGCGAGAGGGTTTGGCTGGGGCTGGCAAAGTTAAACACAAAGGAATTCAGGACCGAATCCTTGGCATAGGCCAACTCATCGGGGGTGATTGGTGTGGTCTGGAGTTGGGCCAGTTGCGCCCGAATTGCTTCGATAAAGGGGACGGTGGTTTCCGAGCGGGTCTGTCCCCCCGCGACAAACAGGCCGGGATAGTCATAGGCTGGACTCCACACGGCATAGACCGAATAGGCTAGCCCCTGGCGCGATCGCACCTCATTCCCCAAGCGTCCCCCAAACCCATTCAAGACCCCATTCAACACATCCAGGGCTGGATAGTCGGGGCTGTCGAGGCGACCCCCGAGATGCCCCATCTGGACAAAACTTTGGGTGAGTTGCGGTTGCTCGACGATAAAGACCCCCGCCGACTCGGTGGGGTGGACTGGCGGTGGCTCCGGCAGGGGAGGAACCTGGGGGTCGCCTTGCCAGGTGCCCAAGGACTGTTCTAGCAGCGATCGCAGTTGGGCCGTTTCAAAGTCACCGACGATCCCCAGGATCATCTTTTCCGGGCGGAAGGACTGTTGGTAAAAGGTGATTAAATCCTCGCGTTGGAGGCGATCCAAATCGGCATACTCCAGGGTGCGCACATAGGGACTGTCTGCCCCGTAGAGGAGTTTGCTAAATTCCCGTTGACTGATCTCTCTAGGGGTATCGTTACGACGGGCGATCGTGCCCCGTAATTGGGCCTTAGCAAAATCAATCTTGTCCTGGGCGAAGCGCGGCTCCCGTAGGATTTCGGCAAACAAGGATATGACCCACGGTAAATCCTCACTCAGGGCACTAAAACTGGCCGACCCTGAGACCGTATTGATGCTGGTTTCGATCGTCGCAGCCCGCTGTTCCAGTAAGGCGTTGATGGCATCCCCACTGTGGTGGCGGGTTCCCCCCGTGCGCAGCACGATGCCCGTCAGGTTGCCCACGCCAACGCGATCGCGGGGTTCCTGGCGTTCACCGGTTTGGAACAGGGCTAGCCCACTCACTAAGGGCAGATCACGGGATTCGATCAAATAGACCCGAAGGCCATTGGCCAGGGTGAAGTGGGTGGCATTGGGCCGTTGGATCGTCGGTAGGGGCGCAAATTCCAGGTCTGTATAGTGCCGGGGCGTTAAGGCCAGAGAGGCAGGGATCTGCGCCAAAAAGATGCCCAGTCCCACCAGGCATCCCAGGCATCCCCACAGCACCGATCGGGGGTTCAACCGTCGCATAGCTTGACTCAATTGAGGAGGAACACCATGTCCCAATAATTCCCTAGGCTAGCAAAAGCAAGATCGCGGCAACTGCATCAGGGTCACCGCGATCGCAGCAATACATAAACAATGCTTAACGTAACGTCCGAGTCCGCCTGATGCCTCAACGACTTGATTCATCGAGGAACAGGGTTTCCCAGGTGGCAGACCTGGGGCTAGGGTTAGGCGTCGCTTTCAATATGAATGAATAGCAAGCCCATCACCACTGCTGGCATCAGCCAGCAAACCACCGGAATCAGAATCCAGGGCAGAAACGAAGCTGCATAGTCGCCAGTCATGACAAACTCTCCTTACAAGTCTGGTTACAGTCTAGGGATGGTCTTCAGGACAAGAAATGGTTGCCCTTAGTTCACCAGGCCCCGGAAGATGGCATCAATTCCATCAAAGTTGGTGAGTAGGAAGTAGGCTACGAAGGCTCCCCCCATGCCACCAACAAAGAAGCCACCGGTAAATTCACTCCAGCCCCGTGAGCTATGGAGGGAGTCAGATGGCTCATCACCCTTGTAGGAAACCAGACCGTGGGCACCCAGACAGGCAGAGGCCAACAAGATCAGGGCAATGCCGGAAACCAAACCCCCCAGGGCAGCGGCATCCGAGTCACGCAGGGGACCTAGCTCGACCCAGGGGCCAATGACAAAGTAACCGTGGGCTAACCCCACTTCCAAGCCTCGCACCAAAGGCGACAACCCCTTGCGGTAGGCTGGCAGGTTGTTGATAAATGCACGGCTAAATCCGGAGGAGTTGATCGGGGTCTCCAGGTTGCCGATTTGGGGGTCCCCGTTGGCAGGACCGATGAGTGGACGAGTTGCAGTCATAGTTCTTAATTCACTCTCAGGTTAAGGGTCAACGCAGGGGATGGAAGAGGAGGTCGGGATAGAAACGGTTGAATTCAATCAGAATTCCCGCCGTGATCGTCAGCCAAATGGCCGTCACCACGGGAGCCGAGGCTAGAAATCGTTGCATAAAAAATGACTCCAAATCATTTAGGGGTCTACGTCACGCGAAATCGCTAATAGACTGAAACATCAGCCACCTAGCGACTGAGATAGAGGACTAGCGAGGTGACACGGAAACTTCTTCGTCCTTGGCAATCAATTCGCCTGATGCGAATTCTTTGAGCGCTGCCAAGGGCCAGATGAAACCGGTCAATGACAGGCTAACCGCCAAGGGAATATCGATGATGATTTCCTTTTCTTCGGGATTGCTCGACTTCTTCGCGGCCTGGAGATAGGCGCGACCAACCCAACCAATCCAACCTGCAATATAAAGGAAGAGAACACTGGGAATTAAAAAGTCGCCAGCGCGGCTAAGACGGCCATCTACGATGAGATGGGGGAGTCCTTCTGGGCCGCAGAGGGCTTCGGAGTAACGCTCAAAACGCTTTTTGCCGGAGTCCGGATCGGCGGTTGTTGGCCGTGCATTTTTCGCCCGTTGTAAAAATGCAGAGGACTCGCTACAGGGAACGAGTCCAGCCACATCAGCGGATGCAGTGGGAACAACGGCAGCCCACAGAAAGATTGCCAGTACAAGAGCAAATAGTCTTCGCATGAAACGAATTCCTTATGGTTACAGGTTTCCCCTCGGTAAAACAAAATCTCGATTCTCGCGGGGAGGCTTGGATGCAGACGCGGCGCGAACGCAACGCCCATCAAGACTAATCGAGACTCAGTCACTTAAACCGATCGAGCGCCAACAGTGGACCCCGAAAGCGTTACCTTTGGGAGTTGCCTGAATCGCTCCCGCTCAGTTTAAGCTGCTATTAGCACTTCTATATCAGAAAACTACCAGCCAATGGGGACTGTCCTGGCAATTGAAACAAGTTGTGACGAAACAGCGGTCGCAATTGTAAAGAATCGTCAAGTTTTGAGTAGTATCATTTCATCTCAAGTCGATGTGCATCGTCCGTATGGGGGGGTGGTGCCGGAGGTGGCCTCACGACAACATTTGGAATGGGTGAATCCGGCGATCGCCCAAGCGTTGGCAGAAGCGCAGGTGGATTGGACGGCGATCGCGGGCATTGCGGCCACCTGTGCTCCTGGGTTGGTGGGGGCGTTGCTGGTGGGGGTGACGGCGGCGAAGACCCTGGCGATGCTGCATCAAAAGCCGTTTCTGGGGGTACATCATTTGGAGGGGCATATCTATGCGTCCTATCTGAGCGAACCGGACCTCCAGCCGCCGTTTCTGTGCCTTTTAGTCTCCGGTGGCCATACCAGCTTGATTCACGTCCGGGGCTGTGGTCAGTACACGGTGCTGGGCCAAACCCGTGATGATGCGGCGGGGGAAGCGTTTGATAAGGTGGCGCGGCTGTTGGAGCTGGGGTATCCAGGGGGACCGCTGATCGATCGGCTGGCGGCTGAGGGCGATCCCCACGCGTTTCCCTTGCCGGAAGGCAAAGTTTCTTTACCCGACGGGGGGGTCCATCCCTATGATTGCAGCTTTAGCGGTTTGAAAACAGCGATGCGGCGGTTGGTGGCTCAGGTGCGTCGGGAGCGATCGGTTTTCCCGGTGGCAGACTTGGCCGCGAGTTTCCAGTATACGGTGGCGCGGGCCTTGACCCGACGGGCGATCGCCTGTGCGCGGGATTACGGGTTGGATACGATCGTGGTTGGGGGTGGGGTAGCCGCCAACCGGGGACTTCGCCAACAGTTGCAGGCTGCTGCGGCTGAACACCGATTGCGGGTCTTGTTCCCACCGATGCAGCTCTGTACGGATAATGCGGCGATGATTGCCTGTGCTGCTGCGGATCACTGCGATCACGGTCATGTGTCTTCCCTAACCTTGGTGCCCCAGTCGCGCCTTCCGATTACGGCGGTCATGCAACTTTATGAACCTGCCGCCCACCCCACGCCAACGGTGTTAACCCTGGCGGGTTAGGGCGATCGTGGTTGGTTCGTGCCCTGGGGATGGCTGCCCTTACTCAACAGGAGATGGCTCAGATGCGGTTAACCTCTACCTTCCGGTTACTGGTTATCAGTTCGGTCTCCCTGGCCTGTGCAACGGTTCTCAACTGGGTCAACTATCGTAGTTACTGGCACGTGACGGTCCTGCGGGCGGAAACGGTCAACTTTAATATCTTGACCCATACGTTACCGCATCTCCTCTCGGAAGCGCTGATACGAAAAGATTTTGCGACCATCGATCGGGTTATCAATAGTCATTATGGATTATTTGGTATCGTTGTTACCGATTGCCAAACGCCGGAAAAAGTCTGCACAAATCAGCGTATTTTGGCTCAATCAAATCCCTATTATCCCTGGCAGCGAACGGTAAACCCTAATGATTTAGACACGGCACTCTTCAGTGCTTTACGTGATCCCATCCCTATTTATCCAGAATGGCAATTTGAGCAACCGCGTGCAACCCAACCGACGATGTCTGGATTGGAAAATCAGGGCAAGCTGATAGGCAGAGTCTATTATGTGCGTAATCAGCCCTCAAAATTTTTACAAGATCAGTTAAATTGGCTGCGGGGTAACGCCTACTCCTGGGGATCGGTGGGCCGTTATTACACCCTATCGCTGTTGATGTTTTCCCTGGCTGGTCTGGCCATGTGGGTCTATGTCGAAAGGAGTTTACAGCGGAAACGTCACCAACGGGATCAGGCCCTAGCAGAACATCAATCCCTGCTCAAGGAAGCCCAGCGGCTACGCACCCAACTACGCGATCAACTCAAGCTGAACCAAGCACTCAAAACCCAGTACGAGGAGCAGTTAGCCGCCGCTAGGCAAGAAGGGGAGGCTTTGCAAGGGGAGATTAATCAACTCCAAAACCAGGGACAGCTTCAGGAGCAAGAACTGCGATCGCTGCAACAAGAATTGGGTTCTTTACAAAATGAGATCCTTACGCCACAGATTGATCCTAAAACGATTCAAATCGAGATCGAGCAACTACAGCAAATTATCCAGGAGAAAGAAGCCGAACTACAAACCATCAACGATATTAAAGCAGAAATTAGCCTAGAAGCGGAACGGGCCAGACAACAGACTGAAACGTTGGAACGTCACCTGGCACAACTAGCCGAAGAGAAGCGGGCCGCAGAAGAACTCAGTATTAGACTCCAAGAACAACTGAGCAGTCAACCTCGCGATTCGGTGCCGATCGCGGAGCTAGAACAGCTTAGAGCAGATTTGGAAAAAGCCAATGTCGATAGGGATTCCTTGGAACAGCAAGCCTTTGAATTACTCGAACAGGAAGGGCGGGAAAAAGCAGACTTAAAAGCTGAGCTAGGGGATACTCAAAATAAATTATATCAACTTCAATATGAATATGATCATATTCTAGGGATACGTGAAACGCTGGAAGAGCGTCTGGCTCAATACGAAGAGGAAGATGCTTTTAGAAGGGTTGATCTTTCTAATATGCGGGTGGCGATCGTTGGGGGGCACCAGAACATGATGGAATACGTTGCATCAACCTTGTACCAGGAAAACCACCTCAAAGAATTGCGCTCGTTAAGTAAAGATACTCGTCTTGCTACCAAAACCTTTAAGGAAAAGCTTAAAAAGGTCGATCTCATTCTAGTTGTAACTGGCTATATGAGCCACTCCATGAGTCAAATTGTGGATGATCTGGAAGCTAGGGGGCAATTGCGCGGCAAGGTCATTCGCTTACCGACTGCATGTACCAGTGGCCCCGCGATCGTGCGGAGAATTCGTGAGGAAATTTATAGTTATTCTAGGCAATAGGCGAATGTCGTTATTTCTGGCCGAACTTCTCTTCCCGAAATATGAATAGGCTATGGCGAAGCTCGAAGATCTTACCCGTGGTACTGCCGTTAAGGGCATTCTGCCCAATCACAACGTTACTGTCATTGATGCGAAGTGGCACGGCAGTGATGTGGTTGAGGTGACCTATAAGGACGCCAACGGACAACCATACACACAACTGCTGTTGCGGGATGACGAACCCAGCTTGGAAATTGTCACCGAAGGACACCCCTTTTGCTTTGATGGCGATGGGGCATTGTTGCGGGTAGTGTCTGAAGCGCAGCGCATTCGGCTGGCTTATTTATTCGACCCATTGTTAGCGGTGCATACCTCGTTGGTGGAACCCCTGCCCCACCAGATCACGGCGGTGTATAGCGAGATGCTGACCCGTCAACCGCTGCGGTTCCTGCTGGCGGATGATCCGGGAGCCGGAAAAACTATCATGGCGGGGCTATTTATCCGGGAATTGCTGATTCGGGGAGACTTACAACGGTGCCTGATCGTTTGCCCTGGCAGTTTGGCCGTGCAGTGGCAGGATGAGCTATTGCAAAAGTTTCATCTCCCCTTTGAGATTCTGACAAATGACCGGATCGAAGCGGCTCGGACCGGGAATGCCTTGGCCGAAATGCCGCTGGTCATCGTGCGATTGGACAAGCTCAGTCGCAATGAAGACCTGCAAGCCAAGCTAGGGCAAACGGATTGGGATCTGGTGGTAGTGGATGAGGCGCACAAACTGTCGGCCTCATTTTTTGGGGGTGAGATTAAGGAAACTAAGCGCTATAAGCTCGGTAAGCTGCTGTCAACGCTGACTCGCCATTTTCTGTTGATGACGGCAACTCCCCACAATGGGAAAGAGGAAGATTTTCAGTTGTTCCTGGCGCTGCTGGATGGCGATCGCTTTGAGGGGCGCTTCCGGGATGGGGTGCATGGCTGTGATGTGTCGGATTTAATGCGGCGGCTGGTCAAGGAAGATCTGCTGAAGTTTGATGGCAAACCGCTGTTTCCGGAACGGCGGGCGCACACGGTTAAGTATGTTCTGTCGGATCTGGAGGCGGTGCTTTACAAGCAGGTGACGGATTATGTTAGGGAGGAGTTTAACCGGGCGGATGCGTTGCTGAATGAGGGGCGCAAGGGGACGGTGGGGTTTGCGTTGACGATTTTGCAGCGGCGGTTGGCCTCTTCTCCGGAGGCGATTTATCAGTCGTTGCGACGGCGCAGGGAGCGGTTGGAGAGGCGATTAGGGGAGGAGAGGGAACCACAAAGGCACAAAGGGCACGAAGAAAATCCTTTGTGGTCTTTGTGGCTTCGGGGTGAGTTGGAGGAGGAGGATTTGACGGCGGCGGAGTGGGAGTCTGCGGAGGCGGCGGTGGTGGATCTGGCGACGGCATCCCAGACGATCGCGGAGTTGCAGGCGGAGATTGGGCGGCTGGGGGCGTTGGAGGGGTTGGCGTTGCGGGTGCGGCGGAGTGGGTGCGATCGCAAGTGGGAGGAGTTGTCGCGGGTTATCCAGGCGATTTTTTCACCACAAAGGCACAAAGGGCACGAAGAAAATCCTTTGTGGTCTTTGTGTCTTTGTGGTTCGTCTCGCAAATTAGTCATCTTTACCGAACATCGAGATACCTTAAATTACCTGGTTAATCAAATTACGACCCTGATCGGACGGCCTGAGGCGGTGGTGACGATCCACGGGGGGATGGGACGGGAAGAACGCAAGAAGGCAGAGGAAGCCTTTAAGCAAGATGTGACGGTGCAAGTTTTAATCGCCACGGATGCTGCTGGAGAAGGGATTAACCTGCAACGGGCACATTTAATGGTGAACTACGATCTGCCCTGGAACCCAAATCGACTGGAGCAGCGGTTTGGACGGATTCACCGGATTGGTCAGACTGAAGTTTGCCATCTTTGGAATCTGGTGGCAGAGGAAACCCGCGAGGGGGATGTGTATCTGGCGCTGCTGAAGAAGCTGGAGGTTGAGCAAAGGGCGTTGGGGGGGCAGGTCTTTGATGTGCTGGGGAAGGCGATCGCGGGTAAGGAGTTGCGGGAACTGCTGATTGAGGCAATTCGCTATGGCGATCGTCCGGAGGTGAGGGCAAAGCTGGATCAGGTGGTGAGCGATCGTCTTGACCAAAGTCGGTTGCGAGAGTTGCTGGAAGAACGCGCCCTGGCGCGGGATGCGATGGATGTAACGAAGGTGCAGCAGATTCGCCAGGAGATGGAGCGAGCAGAAGCCCGAAAACTCCAGCCCTATTTCATTGCATCCTTTTTCTTGGAAGCTTTTCAGCGATTGGGCGGTACGATTCGGCAGCGGGAACCCAAACGCTATGAAATTACCCATGTGCCGGCGGTGATTCGCGATCGGGATCGACTGATTGGTGTGGGTAAGGCCATCTTAAAACGCTATGAGCGGATCTGTTTTGAGAAGGAACTGATCAGTGTTCCCGGAAAACCGCTGGCTGATTTTGTCTGTCCGGGGCATCCCTTGCTAGATGCCGTCATTGATTTGACGTTAGAACGTCATCGGGATCTGCTCCGGCAGGGTGCCATTCTGGTAGACGAAAACGATCCGGGGGAAGCAGTGCGGGCACTGGTGTATTTGGAGCATTCCATTCAAGATGCTCGCACCGAACGAGATGGCCGGCGGCGGATCGTCTCCCGTCGAATGCAATATGTCGAAATTTTTGACCCTCATCCCCTAGCCCCTTCTCCCACTAGAGGAGAAGGGGAACAAGAGGATTTTCCTCCCCTCTCCCGTTCTGGGAGAGGGGTCGGGGGTGAGGGCGCGAGGGTCAGAAACGCCGGGTATGCCCCCTATCTCGACTATCGACCCTTAGAAGAATCTGAAAAACCGTTAGTAGAAGCAACACTGAACAATTTGGGGCTTCGCGATGATATTGAGAGCAAGGCGACCAGCTATGCTATTGCTCACCTGGTGTCGAACCATCTTCAGGAAGTGCAGGAACGGAAGAAAGAGCTGATTGAAAAGACGGTTCGGGCAGTAAAGGATCGACTGACGAAGGAAATCAACTATTGGGATCAACGGGCAGCGGATCTGCGCTTACAGGAGCAAGCTGGCAAGCCGAATGCCAAGCTCAACTCCGCTAGGGCACAGCAACGGGCGGATGAGTTGGCCGATCGCCTCCAGAAACGCCTGTCGGAGCTAGAGCAGGAACGGCAGCTATCGCCATTGCCGCCAGTGATTGTCGGTGGGGCGCTGGTGATGCCGATCGGTCTATTGCAACGGCTCCAAGGCAAACGGGACGCGGCGACCAGCACCTTTGCCAAAGAAACCAAGCGGGTTGAGCTAGCGGCAATGGCAGCGGTGATGGCCGCAGAACGGGCGTTGGGCTATGAACCACGGGATGTGAGCGATCAGAAATGTGGGTATGACATTGAATCTTCAGCAGGGGGTGAGGGCCTCCGCTTTATCGAGGTCAAGGGCAGGATAGCAGGGGCAGAAACGGTTACCGTCACTAAAAATGAAATCCTGGCGGCGCTTAATAAACCAGATAATTTTATCTTGGCGTTGGTGCAGGTGCCTGCGGATCAGAATTTTACAGAAGGAGATGCTTTCAAGGTAAAGACAATTTCTGGGGTTTATACTGTACCTGGACAGGGTTGTGTGGTGCGTTATGTGGAGCGACCGTTTCAGCGGGAGCCAGATTTTGGGGCCAGTAGTGTGAATTATGAATGGCGGGAGTTATGGGAGCGAGGGTATGAACCACAAAGGCACAAAGGACACTAAGAACTTTGTGAACTTTGTGTCTTCGTGGTTCACTGTTTAAACCACAAAGGCACGAAGGACACGAAGGATGAGTCGGGAGGAGGCGGAGGCATCAACCCATGTTATTAGAATTAGGGCGAATTAATGTTCCAGCGGGTCAGCGAGTCATTTTGCAGGATATCTCTTGGCAAGAATTTGAAATCATACTGGATGAATTGGGGGATCATCGCGGATCTCGTTTGGCTTATGATAATGGGTTGCTGGAGATGATGATGCCGCTGCCAGAGCATGAGGATGATAAGGAGATTATTGGTGATTTGATCAAGGCATTGCTAGAAGAGTTGGATATTGAGTTTCGTAGTTTAGGTTCAACAACCTTCAAGAAGCCTACGACCCAGGGGTTGGAGCCTGATCAATGTTTTTATATTCAGAATGAAGCAAAGATTCGTGGCAAGAAGCGTATTGATTTAGCGATCGATCCGCCGCCTGATTTGGCGATCGAGGTTGATATCACCTCTCGAACGCATCCCAGCATTTATGAAGCTTTGCAGGTGCCGGAACTCTGGCGATTTGATCAGGGGAATTTGCAAATCAACATCCTGAAGTTTGGGACATATCAGGAAGTGCCAGAAAGTCCCAATTTCCCAGGTTTAGCTCTGAAGCAAATGATTCCTCATTACCTGAGAGAGAGCAAAACTTTGGGTAGAAACAAGGTGCTAAAGGCATTTCGTCAATGGGTACGAGAGCAAATTCAGTCGTCCTAATTAAGGCTAACCACAAAGGCACAGTGGTGATTTCTATGGCTGCAAGTTCTGATGTTAAGCAAGCCAGTCTAAATCCCTGGATTGGGGTGATGCGCGATCGCATCGTAGAGCACTTTGCCCCCCTCAGAATTATCCTGTTTGGCTCCCATGCGAGGGGCGAGGCCACGGCCCAGAGTGATGTTGACCTGCTGGTGGTATTCTCAGATCTGAGCAACCCGCGAGAAACGACGATCGCGATTCGGGGAATATTGGCAGATCTGCCGGTGGCTAAGGATATTGTGGTCACAACACCTGTGGAAATTGAGGCGTATGGTGATCTGGTGGGCAGAATTTTACGACCTGCCCTGAGAGAAGGGAAGGTGATTTATGAGCAAGGAAAATAGGGTTGCGGTTGAAACCCAACGTTGGTTAGCCTATGCCCGCCGAGATCTGAGAGCGGCTCAAGTCTTGGCTGGTGAAGCTGGGGATTTTGCTCAGCAAATTTGCTTTTTATCACAGCAAGCGGCGGAAAAGGGTTTGAAGGCTGTTCTCATTTTTCTTCAGATTGATTTTCCTCCCCGTCACGATTTAGAATTACTTAGGGTGCTGGTTCCAGAAGGTTTCTACTGTCGTCAACTGACTAACCTAGAGTGGCTCACGGAGTGGGCGATCGAAAGTCGATATCCAACTGATTTGGCAGATCCTTCTGAGCAAGATGCCCGCATTGCCCTTCAGCAGGCCGAAGCTATTTTGGCTATGGTAGAGCAAGATCTTACCCAACACGGATTCTCCCTGTAGTCTATGTTCTATCTGTCTACTGTTCCTTAGCCTCTGTGCCCTCTGTTTCTCTGTGGTTTTCTATAATTCAGGAGTTAATTGTTATGAACGCCTATAAACTAGCAGCAATGCTCATCGAAGATGGAACGCTGCTATTGAAGGATTTACCATTCCAGGCTGGAGATGCTGTCGATATCATCATTTTAGAACAACCAAAGAAACCGCCAGAAACTCCACATCAGACAACTGAATATCCTCTTCAGGGCAAACAACCTTATCGCTATGATGACCCTTTTGAACCTGCTGTTCCTGCTGAGGATTGGGAGGTTTTAAAGTGATTGTTTTAGATACACACATCTGGGTTTGGTGGGTGCAAAAAGATTCCAGATTGCCCCAACAACACCAACAGTGGCTCCAGCAATATCGCTCAGAGGGGCTAGGAGTCAGTATTTTTAGCTGTTGGGAAGTGGCGAAACTGGTTGAGAAAAAATGTCTGATTTTGCCAGAAGTGATTGAGCAATGGCTTAACGATGCATTGGCTTATCCTGGTGTGCAACTGCTGGATCTGACTTTGCCGATCGTGGTGCGGGCTAACCAGCTTGAAGGGTTTCATAATGACCCAGCGGATCAAATCATTGTGGCAACGGCACAAGTCTATGACTGTCCGCTGCTGACGGTTGACAGCAAGATTATCACTTATCCCCATGTTCAAATTCTGTAATCGTTTGGATGTCCTCTGATGACCTACCGCAAAAAGCTGATTGAAGTGGCCCTACCTTTGGAAGCCATCAATATGGAGTCGGCGCGGGAGAAGTCGATTCGGCATGGGCATCCCTCGACTTTGCATCTGTGGTGGGCGCGGCGTCCGTTGGCGGCGTGTCGGGCGGTGTTGTGGGCGTCGTTGGTGGATGATCCTTCGAGTTGGCCGGAACGGTTTCCGACGGAGGAGGAGCAAACGCGGGAACGGCAGCGGTTGTTTGATATTTTGGGGCGGAAAGAGACGGAGACAGATAAGAAGGGAAATCAGAAGCAGGTGGTGCGGGGGCTGGTGTCTTGGGATGACGTGAATGACCCCAATTCTGGTGTGCTGGCAGCGGCTCAGCGGGAGATTGCACGGTGTTTGGCGTGGGAGCGGGGGGAGGAACCGCCGACGAAACCAGATGCGGTGCGGGAATATATTGCCCAGTATGCGCCACCAGTTTATGACCCGTTTGCGGGGGGTGGGTCGATTCCGTTGGAAGCGCAGCGGTTGGGGCTGGAGGCCCATGCTAGTGATTTGAATCCGGTGGCGGTGTTGATCAATAAGGCACTAATTGAGATTTCTCCGAAGTTTAAGGATCAGGCACCGATTAATCCGGTGGATTGCCCCCTCACCCCCAGCCCCTCTCCCACGGGAGGAGAGGGGAGGTTGAATCGGTGGTATGGAGCGCAGGGGTTGGCGGCGGATGTGCGGTTTTATGGGGCGTGGATGCGGGAGGAGGCGTTTAAGAAAATTGGGCATCTGTATCCGAAGGTTAAGGCGATCCGGTTAGCCGATGGTAGTTATCAACCGTGGAGTCCCCCTCACCCCCTGACCCCCTCTCCCACCAGGGGCGAGGGGGAAGAGGAGCGGTGGGAGATTTCGGAGGCGTTGCGCCAAAGGATGACGGAGGTTGCCCGTCAGCTGCGTCGCCAAGCAACCAAGAGTGAAGAAATTCTTTGGCAGGCTCTTCGAGGAGCCAAGCTAGAAGGGCGTAAGTTTCGGCGGCAGCAGCCAATCGGATGCTTTGTTGTAGATTTTTTCTGTGCTGCAGAACGTCTCATTGTGGAGGTAGATGGTGCTGTACATGATTCGCAGCAAGAACTTGATCGCGAGCGTCAAAGGCTGTTGGAATCTTTGGGACTGCGCTTTCTGCGTTTGAGTGCCCATGCTGTGGAAACGGATCTATCCACTTGCCTCAAGCAAATCGAGGCGGCCTTTACTCTCCACTCCCCTGACTTTTCTCCCCTCTCCCCGCGTGGGAGAGGGGCTGGGGGTGAGGGAGCCAAGCCTGAAGAACTCACCGTCATTGCCTGGCTTTGGGCACGGACGGTGAAATGCCCGAATCCGGCGTGTGGGTGCCAGATGCCCTTGGTGCGGAGTTTTCAGCTTTCCACCAAGAAGGGGAAGGAAGCCTGGGTGGAACCGGTGATAGAGCGTCACCCTCATCCCCTAACCCCTTCTCCCTCGATGGGAGAAGGGGAACAAGAAGCACCTCTGACTCCCCTCTCCCTTGGTGGGAGAGGGGTCGGGGGTGAGGGAGTGAGGGTAAGGTTTGTGGTGAAGTCGGGCAAGGGCAAGGCCCCGGAAGGAACGGTCGATCGCAAGGGGGCACGCTGCATCGCCTGCGGAACGCCTGTACCGTTGGAGTATGTGCGAACGGAGGGCAGAGCCGGACGCATGGGAGCGCAAATGATGGCCATTGTCGCGGAGGGACAAAACGGACGGGTTTACCTCGCACCCACCCCCGAACAGGAAGCCATTGCCAACTCTGCTCAACCCAACTGGAAACCGGATACCGATTTACCCAAGGAAGCGCTAGGGTTCCGCGTCCAAAATTACGGCATGACCAAACACGCCGATCTCTTCACGCCGCGGCAACTGGTAGCCCTCACGACCTTCAGCGATTTGGTGGGGGAAGCACGGGAAAAGGCCATTGCCGATGCGGTGGCGGCAGGGCTACCGGATGATGATGTGCCCTTGGCTGAGGGCGGCACCGGGGCTAGGGCTTATGGAGAGGCGATTAGTGTTTATTTGGCGTTTGCGATCGATAAAGTCAGTGACTATAACAACAATATTTGCACATGGCACATTAATCGGGATGCTGTGGGTCACTTATTTACAAGACAAGCAATTCCAATGGCGTGGGATTTTTGCGAAGCCAATCCTTTGGGAGATTCTTCGGGTAATTTCAGTGGTGCAATTGAATGGGTATGTAAAGTATTTGAAAAATCTTCTAGTCCAGAAGTGTTGAATCCAGATATAAAACTTTACACTTGAGGGTGCGAGAGTCATACAAGCGTTTCTGGAAGCAAATCGTAGCTCCAATGGACGAGCGAACAGCGACGGCTGAGTTCTAGTTGCAAATAGCGAAACTTGTC
>NZ_JBRCAD010000202.1:0-24831 GCF_053493415.1 Trichothermofontia sp.
GACAAGTTTCGCTATTTGCAACTAGAACTCAGCCGTCGCTGTTCGCTCGTCCATTGGAGCTACGATTTGCTTCCAGAAACGCTTGTATGACTCTCGCACCCTCAAGTGTAAAGTTTTATATCTGGATTCAACACTTCTGATGTACTGGTTTTCCGCCCAGAAGTTCGTGATGAACTTGATGAGGCGTATAGTTGGTATGAAAGTCAGGAATTAGGGCTAGGCGACGATTTTTTGGAACAGGTTAACGAGGCTTTAGATCGAATCTGTCAGATGCCAGAGTCTTACCCTGCTGTTTATCGTGATGTTCGGCGAGCCGTGATACGACGCTTTCCCTATATTATTTACTACCGTATCGTATCTAGTCGAGTGATAGTAACCGCAGTCTTTCATGGACGTAAAAATCCAAAAGCAGGGCAGATGCGAACCTAACAACCCGGTTGGGGCGGGCTGCCAAAGGTACTCGGTGTCGTGCAAAGTTGGTCGGCAACCGCTCAGCCAGAACATTAGTATTGTTTTCTGTTGATCGTACTCGCTAGAAGTAGGACTTAACTGGCCATGACTGCGGAAGAATTGCTAATGTTGGAAGCGCGATCGCAAGTGCTGGTTGGGTCAAGCCAGACATCCTGACCGAAACGAGGTCGTATTTAAGACTGGGATTGGAAGCGCGATCGTCAAGCTAGAATGAAAGGGAGAGCATCGGTCTTTTATCGATAAGTTTGAAGACTTAGGAGATGCCTAGAGGGCGATCGTGGAAACATTCTAGTCTATTCAAACCTTATGAGAGCGCGAGGGGTTTACCATCGTAGTGCAGCAGAGATCCCAAAGTCGTTTGCTGAGGTGTGAAGCTCCCTGTTACTAACCTAGAATCAATCATAGAGGCAAGCTCTGATGACGCAGAACACTGTAAAAGTAGATATCTTATTTCAATCACTGATAGAAGCAGTTGCATCACTAGGAATTGCTGAAAAACGTCAGCTTTGGGAACTTCTAGAAGCTGAGTTATTCCCTGATGATGAGGACTCCCAAGAGGATATGGCTGACATCCAAGCTGCCCGTGCTGACTACGCAGCAGGGGACTACATGACCTTCGATGAATATAAAGCGCACCGGGCAAAGCGATCGACATGACCTACACCATCATCACCCCGAAAGCTGTGCAAAAACAGCTAGATGCTTTGCCTGATGAGGTTTACAAGCGTATTGCTGTTAAAATTCAACAACTCAGCAAAGACCCGCGCCCTGATGGAGTGGTCAAGATGAAAGGTTCTGACAATGAATACCGTATTCGTATCGGTAATTATCGCATTCGTTATGAAATCGACGATAAAGAGTTGCTGATTCTCCTCCTGCAATGCAAACATCGAAGAGAAATTTATAGGCAGTAATTTTTGTGACTGTTCTTGTCTTCTTTGAACACTCCGCAGCCAACGATAGCGCAACAATCCCCTTGCAGCGGACGGGCACAAATCCTTGGTGCTGAGTTCGAGGTTGTTTGCTACTACCGAAGGAGAACGTTAGTATTGCTTTCTGTTGACCGTGCTCGCTAGAAGTATGACTGAACTGGCCGTAACTGCGGAATAATTGCTGAAATTGGCAGCGCGATCGCAAGTGCTGCTTGGGTCAAACCAGACGTAATCCAATATTTACTGGACTACGATCGACGATCGCACTATAGATATCGCCGATCTTCTTGCTTGGGTTGACGACTCAAACCCAGAGACAGCATACCGTATGACCCTAATTCGATGTTAAGTTCTTCATAACTGGCTCAAGAATCACTCGATCGCTTCTTTTTCTTTAATATTCAAAAGTGCATCATCTGTAGACTGGTATTGGCACTGTCCTAGCTCCGAACCTTACCATCCGGCATGGTAGCACCAGTTAGGGTTGCGCCCAGTAAATTCGCTGTGCTGATCTCTGCTTTGGATAAATTTGCCTCAGTCAGGTTAGCGCGATTTAGATTAGTCTTGGCCAAATAGGCTTCCACAAGGTTAGCTTCCGTCAGATTAGCTTCCTGCAAAATGGCCCGACTCAGATCAGTGCGCTGCAAACGCGATCGCAATAAATTGGCCTTGGTTAAATTAGCCTGCTCCAGTTTCGCCTCCGTGAGCGCTGCTCCAGCTAGGTTAGCTTCGATAAGGGTAGCCTCCGTCAGATCAGTCCGTTCTAGGCGGGCATCGATCAAATTCGCCCGATCAAAGTTGGTATGCCAGAGGCGAGCTTCCGTCAAAATCGCCTTTTCAAGGATGGCCTCTGTGAAATTGGCAGCACTGAGGTCCGCTTCTCGTAAGACGGCATAGCGCAAGTTCGCCCTGGAAAAATCAACCTGAACAAGATCGGCTCCCGTCAAATCAACCCCAGCCAGGTTTGCGTTTTGCAGGATAGCGCCGCGTAAATTGGCCACATAGCTACGACGCTCGAAGCGTAGGTTAGCGCCCTGTAAGCTAGCCCCCCTGAGATTCGCGCCTCCCAGGTTAATATTGCGGAGATCAGCTTCGATCAGATTGGCATCCAACAAGCTCGCCAGGGTGAGGTCAGCGCTGCGGAGATCGGCTTTTTGGAGGAGGGCACCGTGCAGATCCGCATCCGCAAGAGCGGCTTGGGTGAGGGTGGCTTGACTGAGGTTAGCCCCACGCAGATTGGCCCCGGTCAGATTGGCTCCCGTTAGGTTGGCACGACTGAGGTACGCAAACGTCAGGTTAGCCCCGTGTAGATCGGCCTGCTGTAGGTTCACGCCAATCAGATCGATCCCGGTTAAGTCGGCACCACTTAAATTGATGCCTTTGAAGTTGGTATAGCCTGCTTGGTAGCGTCTGCGTAGTTCTTCAGTATCCATACAAAATAATGACCTGCTTGCAGCAGGTTACAAGTTAGGTGGAGGGGATAAGTGGGTTTGATTTTAGATTTTAGATTTGAAATTGGCAAAGAGAATAGGAACTTATGGAGGGGAGATTTTCAATTAGTAGGGTTGTCCTTGCAAGATGGCTTCAAAGATACGAATACGATCGGCGTTGGGATAAATATGGATATAAAAGGGTTTCATCGCCGCACAAATTGCTTCAGCGGTTTGCTCATTTAACTCCGGATCATCCAGGAAACGGGCAGTGATACAGAGCCGATCGTATAATTCATCATAAGCTTCACACTGGCAAAATAGGTCGTACAACAATGTATCGAGGCTTTTCCCCTTGAGGGTCAGCCAGTCTTCATTACTGCCCGTAAATTTTTGGTACAGCATTGAGGTAATGACAATTTTAGCCCGTAGGGGATTGGCATTCCGAACAACCTCTTCGCGCAGGGCAAAACGATCGTAGGTAAGACCCGCACTATAGGCCGCGTTGTCGGCTGGGGGAACGAGGGCTGCCGCTAGGGAGTCAGCTAAATCAGCGGGTGGGGCTGATAGTACCTCGGTGGCTTCCTGGTGACGGTGGGGTAAGTCTGGTGGCAATTGGGATTGGGGATAGAGGGAGCCAAGGGCTGACAACAGGGTTTCAGCAACCAGTACATACTCAGCCTGCCGATTGAGGGTTCTGACAATGCCGTAAAGATTGAGCGCAAGATGATCAAATGTTGTGTTTTGCTGACGCAATTGCTGGATGAGATTGGGTAGGGCGGCGGCAGCTAGCGCTTGCGGATCATTTTCCCAATACCCCTGACTGGCGGCAAAGACTAATTTTCTAATGCGGGTTGCTTGTTCCTGCTGGGCAAGATGTTGGGCAATGGTCAGATAAACCTCTGGGGCTATGTCTATCGGCTCGTTGGCCGGTTCGGGTAGTTCAGTAGTACGCTGGGACCGCTGACGGAGTTCCTGTGGCGATCTGGTGGCTGGGTTGGGCAGAACATCAACTTGTGGATTAGTGATAGTTGCTGCAAACCCTTGGGTCGTTTCGTGGTAGTCGGGGTATAAGGGGCTGAGTTGGCTAATAATCTTTTGCGCAACGATCGTATATTCTGTTTGCTTATTAATGCTACGGACAATTCGTCCCAGGAAACTTTTGAGACGCGCTAAGGTGATTGTTTTTTGAATAACCGTTGTCACCAATTGCTGCCAACTGGCTTGCTGAAGAATGTGGTCATTTTTTTCCCATTTTTCTTCACAAAGACAATACAACAGTTTTTTAATACGATCAGCATCCAGATCTTGCGCAAGTCCCGTGATCGCCCGCTGCTTGAGTTCATCTTCTTCTGGGGTCAATGTACTGGGTGTTGGTTCGCCTGCGATCACAGGCATCATGGCTGATATTTCGGCTTGAACAGGTCTAATTTCATAAACCGGGACTGGCTCTGGAATATTCTTCAATTGCCGAGGGCCTCGGTAGGTTGCCTCTAGCGGCAGTTCCCGCCGGATCACATCGTAAACGGTTTGAGAAATGCAAATGCCCCAGGGCTGGGCCTCTGCCTGAAGTCGGGCGGCAATATTAACGCCATTCCCCATTACATCACCCTGGCTAATAAAAACATCACCCAGATGAATTCCAATGCGATGAGCCAAGACTTGATTGGGGGGTAAGGTAACGGCATTATCTGATAATAATCTTTGAATCTCAATAGCACATTCAATTGCCTTAAGAGCGCTACTAAAACTCATTAACAGGCCATCTCCAGTTGATTTTAATACTCGCCCTTCAAAGGAATCGCAGACTTTACGCATCAAATTGAGATCACGGTGAATTAACCGTAGCGTATTTTCTTCATCCTCAGCCATCCGCGCACTGAAGGCAACGCCATCAGTAAACACGATCGCAGAGAGAATTCGCTGCTCGGACAAGCCTAATTCAGTTGCTTTACTGTGCATGGGAGTATCCCAACATGATACGGTCAATGACCAACGGCATCGTCAACCCGCTGCTTTAATTAATGATGGTACTGATTAACTGTCCCTATGCCCCATTCACCTCAATGTTTAAGACCTGACCGAAAATGCACCGTACTTTGGTCCCTGTCTACCGTGCTTCGCCACTGCCACCACTGGCTCTTCTAGGGGGTCCCCCTGATTGTAACCAAGGCTTGGGTAAAAACAACAGCCTGCCCCGCTCAGTCTGCCCCGATCGGTCACGGGCGGGCGCATCGCATCGGTGTTAATCGCTGCCTCTCCCACTGACCTGCCAATGATGAGGTGATCGCTATCCCCCTTAGAATGGCTTTGTTGTTAATATACCCCGCACTTTGGCGGGGGTAGGGGATGTGTAACGAAACAACATTCCCCCGCGTGGGGGGATCTGAATCTGGCCTCGCCTACCCCTTTAAGGCATGGGGACAAAGGTGAGGGGTTGCCCGCGCACATCGGTATGAAGTTGGCCATGATCGTAAGCCACCTGTCCCCCCACGATCGTCACCACCGGCCAACCAGTCAACTGCCAACCTTCAAAGGGACTCCAGCCACATTTCGTCAGCAGCTCCGATCGCAACACTGGGCGTTCCGTCGCCAAATCCACCAGCACCAGATCGGCATCATACCCCGGTGCAATTCGGCCCTTGTTGGGAATCCCATAGGCCTGTGCCACCGCCGTAGACATCCAGTTGACCACTTGGGCCACCGTGCAGCGTCCTTGCTTTGCCTGGGTCAGTAGCAAGGGCAGGGAGGTTTCCACCCCCGGCATTCCAGAGGGGCTGTTGGGATAAGGCTGGGCCTTCTCTTCTAGGGTATGGGGGGCATGATCGGTGGCAATGAAGTCAATCACACCATCTAAGAGGGCCTGCCAAAGCACGGCATTGTCATGGGGCGATCGCAGGGGTGGATTCATCTGAGCAAGGGTGCCGATCGTGGCATAGGCGCTGGTATTGAGCAGTAGGTGTTGCGGGGTGACTTCCGCCGTGACCCAAGCGGGTTTATCTTGCCGCAGTAGGTCTGCCTCCTCAGCCGTGGACAGGTGAAGAATATGGAGCCGTCGCCGATACTTGCGTGAGAGCTTGAGGGCCAGTTGGGTTGCTTCCAGGGCTGCCTGGTTATCTTGGATTTGGGAATGGATTGCGGGATCGCTAATGCCCGCAAACTGTTGGCGGCGTTGCTCAATCCGGGCCTGGTTCTCGGCATGAACCGCAATCAGACGATCGCCTGTTGCAAAAACTGGCTCCAGGGCGGCCTCGTGATCAATTAACAGGGGACCCTTCATTGATCCCATAAAAATTTTGATTCCTGGTGTGGGTTGGGCGGTGCGCAAATCGGGCAGGTTTTCCGATGTGGCCCCAATAAAGAAACCGTAATTCACCAGACACTTCTGGGCGGCCCGTTGCAGCTTATCATCCAGGGCGGCCTGGGTCGTCGTCAGGGGGCGGGTGTTGGGCATCTCCAGAAAGGAGGTGACGCCGCCTTTGGCACAGGCACAACTGGCGGTAAACAGATCTTCTTTGTGCTCCAAACCCGGTTCCCGGAAATGGACCTGGGGATCAATCACACCGGGCAAGAGGGTTAACCCTTCGGCGTCAATCAGGCGTTCATCCTCGCTTGGCGCGATCGTGGGGGCCACCTGGGTAATGTGGCCTGCCCGAACCTGCACATCTCCCTGTAGGTATTCACCACTGGGAAGCAAGATTTGGGCCTGACGGATAAGGAGATTAGCAGTCATAGTAGATGCGAAGATAGAGTAGCTAGAGGGCAAGGAAATTACTGGGCCTGGATCGCCTCAATTTGGGTTTGGGTGGACTCAAGACCCGCATCATCCCCGATCGCTTGAAAAATCGTTCGTGCCTGCTGGTAATAGGTGAGGGCCTTTTGCTCATCCGCTTGTTCTTCATACAGGTTCCCCAAATTCACCAGGATCTGGGCTGTTTCGGGGCGATTGCCAATTTCCTGCTGAATGGCGAGGGCACGCTGAAAGTAGTCCAAGGCTTGATCATACTGTCCGAGGGCCAGATAGGTTGTTCCAATATTGTTGAGGGTGACGCCTTCGCTCGAGCGGTGGCCCGCCTCCCGATGGATTGCCAGGGCTTGTTCGTAATAGGTGAGCGCTTCGACGAGCTTCCCCATCTGCCGATAGACACTGGCAAGATTATTCAGGGTTAAGCCTTGGGCGGGCCGGTTCCCCACTTCCTGGAGAATGGCGAGGGCTTGTTGATAGGTGGCAAGGGATTGGGCATAGTCACCCTGCTGATCATAGATTTGGCCAATGTTATGCAGCGTGGCCCCTTCGCCCGTACGATCGCCAATTTCGCGGCGAATGCCTAGGGCTTGGAGATAGTAAGGCAAAGCCCGCTCGTATTGGCGTTGCTTGGCATAGACAAGCCCAATATTGTTCAGGGCAAAGCTTTCGCTACGAGGGTCTTGCGCTTCCCGGCTGAGGGTGAGGGCTTGCTCGAAATAGCTAAGGGCCTGGTCGTACTCGCCGATTTTGTCATACACCAACCCCAGGTTTCCCAGGACGATCGCGACACTGGCTGGCTCTTCCAAGGCTTGCAGCAGGGTGAGGGCTTCCTGGTAATGGGCGATCGCCTGGGGATACTGCCCCAACCCCCGATAGAGAGCAGCCATGCTATTTAGGGTAGTGGCTTCACTGTCGCGATCGCCCACTTCTCGATAAATTGGCAGGGCTTGGGAAAAGGCCGCTAGGGCTTCGCGCCATTGGCCTTGACGCTGCTGTTGTAACCCTTGCTGGCTCAGGGCATAGGCATGATTAAGCCGGTTAGTATGCTCTGGCTCAGTTATCGGCGCGATCGGCCCATTGCTCCCAGCCCCAGACGGCTTAGCCTCAGATGGGTTAGCATTCCCGGTTGCCCCCTCTGTTCCACGCTCCGGTGTTCCTAGGGGACCAGAACGCTCAGGACTGGCGGCTGGGGAAGGCGCAGCGATCGCAGGATCAGCTTCAGGCCCAGCAAGTGTATTAGTCACAGTGACAGGGGTTTGGGCTAATCGGGGGAAGGCCGGGGGCAACGCACCCACCGGGTGCTTCAGGAGGAGTCCATCCAGGACGATAAGGGGGGAGATGAGGATCAGAACCGGACGTAGCATTTGCCAGCCTCCACACCAATGTCATTCATCTCCATTATCAAGACATTCAAGCAACATGGGATCTCTCACCTACTTGCCACCCCAACTGGCGCTATCCCAGACATTGCCAGTGATCTGCTGCTTGAAGATCAAAAAGCAGTGGGGGTCTAGGCAGCCTGCCTGCCGATAGCCGAGACGGCCATTCCACGCTCGGTGGGTGATTGACTCATTCCTGCTCTCCTCGCCCACCGCTGTCGCCACCTTTGCCTTGCCCAATCGCTTGGCAGCCCCGGCCAGTAGGCGTAGGTTCACTGCCCATGCTTGAGGTTACGTCAGGGACAAACGTTTTACCGCAGACAGTCTCCTGTTGTTGCGTGAACTGGCTTTAGGACCCAGGGAGAGAGAGCTGCCTGCCACCTAGCTTCTAATGCTAAGCTACTGTAGATGCTGGTCTTATGCCCACTAGAGGAGACGATATGCACAAAAAGCTGGCGATTCGCCCGTGGTGTTGTGGGGCGATCGCAGTTCTAGGAGCCTTGTTCGCCATCGCCTTACCCAAGGTGGCCCTAGCAGAAACGGTTCTGGAAAAAGTCGCCCGCACGGGCATTCTCACCGTAGGGACGCGTCTTGATCTGATTCCCTATGCCTATGTGGACGATCAAGGCCAACTAGTGGGGGCATCAATGGACGTGGTAAATGCGCTCCGGGAGGAACTGAAAACCTATCTGGGGCGTGAAGTGATGATTCAGATTACGGAAATTGAAGACTTTAGTGAGCGTATCCCCAAGTTACGGGCGGGTGAAATTGATATTTCCTGTGATACGACCTTTACCTGGGAACGCGATCGCAAGGTAGATTTTTCCGACAGCTACAGCATTTCTGGCATTCGGCTCCTGGTTAAGCAAGACAGTTCCCTCGGTTCAGCCGAGTCATTGGCCAATCGGCGGGTTGGGGTGTTGCCCAATACTTTGGCCGCAGCGGCCATTAAGGTCCTGCAACCGCAAGCAACGATCGTGACCCTTGCGAATGTTGAAGCGGGGTTTGCCGCCCTACGCAATGGTCAGGTGGATGCCCTGGCTGGTGACACGATTGTGCTGGCGGGGACCAGTCAGCGGGTTGATCCGGGGGCAAATAAGCTGGTGCCAGCGGAACCCTTGGCCCGCTATGGAGTCGCTTGCATGGTACCGGAAAATAATTCCCAGTTTTTAGGGCTAGTCAATTTGACGATCGCCCAGATGATGCAGGGTTATCTGCTGGAGCGACCGGAAACGGTTACGCAGGTGAACCGATGGTTTGGTCCTGATGGCATTGTCCCGATCAATCCGGCTGTGTTGCGCGGGTTCTTTGAAATCCAATTGATGACCCGTGAACAAGCCCCCCTGGATTAACGTCTGTGATTAATGTCCCATGCGTGGGCGATGTCACCCTTGTCTGCCTGCGTGTCTGCATGGGGGTGCCTGTCACCCTCAGGGTGATCTCCTGGCCTAAGCGTTAGCCACCATTCAGATTAGCCACCATTCAGAACAGTCAATACCGTCACTATGGAAATTCAAACTCGAACCAGTTTAGTCGGCTTTTTGATAGCGCTTTCAGCCCTGGCGGCTCCGGCAATGGCGACCACTACGGATGCAGCACCTGCCTCTGCGTCCCTGAAGATCGGCGATCGGCTCTCTCGTTTAACTACTACCCTGCAAGATCGCACCACGCAACTCGATAATCTCCCCGAAACCCATCCCGCACTGTTGCTAGCCAGGGGTTGGGCTGACGGGAATCGCGGGGACTGGGCCAATGGGCGCGGTCGGGGTTGGGCCGATGGCGATCGTGGTGGCGGCTTTGCTAACACCCGGGTTGGCGGCTGGGGTGATGGCGCAGGTGGCGGTAGCTTTGCCAATGCTAATCCCTGGCGTAATGGTTGGGCCGATGGCGGGGGATTTTATAACTGGTAGTTGAGATCACTGGAGGCATGATGAAGATTACGACGCAAACCAGCCTGGTGGGTTTCTTGTTGGCATTGGCTGCCCTCAATAGTCCCCAAGCGGCGGCGGCAGGCCCTAGCGCGGCCATAGCCCAGACGGAACCGGCCCCGGTATCCACGATCGAAGCTCGCTTAGCCCGTCTGAGCCATCTGCTCCAGGAGCGGACTCCCCCATCGGCGCAACTTGATCCCACGGGGGCCGACCTCTTAGCCGTGGGTTGGAGTAATGGCCGGAACCGAGGCTGGGTCAATGGCAGTGGCCGGGGGTGGACGGATGGCCGGGGGAATCGTGGCAGTTGGGTGGATACTCGACATGGAGGCTGGTCCGATGGGCGTGGTGGCAACTGGGTGAATATCAGCCCTTGGCGCAATGGTTGGGGCGATCGCGGCGGGTTCTTCAACTTCCGCTAGTACAGCAAACATAAGGTTTCGCAATGTTGGTCGTAACGACTTTAGTCGTTGCAGGCTAAAGCCAGCACTACGAACGTTGCCGAATTTACTTTTCGAGCTAGTAGGGCCTTACCTTCCCCTGACCGTTGGCCGCTCATCCCTTGGCTGATGATCTTGCCCCTGCGTATTTTAAGGAGGCTTCATCTTGACGATCCCATCACGTACTGGCCTCGTGGCATTGCTGCTGATTTTGGCAGCATTCCATCTACCCGATGCCCAGGCAGCGAGTGCGACGGCTAAGCATACAGTAGCGGGAGAGAGGCCGACGATCGGCGATCGTCTAACACGCCTAACGACAGCCCTACGGGAGCGGGAATCCCAGGTAGATGGGATGGCTCTCCCTCCGGAGCTGGTGGCGATCGGCTGGGGGAATGGGCGACGCGGTAGTACCTGGGTTAACTCCCGTGTCGGTGGTTGGGCCGATGGGCGGGGGCCAAGTTTTGCTAATTTCAACCCCTGGCGGAATGGTTGGGCCGATGGCGGGGGGTTCTACAACTACCGACCGGGCGGTGGCTGGCTTAATGGCGGTGGTAGTTTCGTCAATCGTTACTAATGGCAATCCTATCTGGAGCTTTCGGTTATGACCCTTGCCCATCCTGCGCCCACGTCACCCCCAGTTTCGCCCCTGGCCAATCGTGAAGCTGGTCTAGAGATCTCTCAATTCGGTCCTATCCATCTGGTTGTCATTCAGCCCACCTCTTTTTGCAATCTCGATTGTGATTATTGCTATTTGCCCGATCGCCACTTAAAAAATCAATTATCCCTGGATTTAATTGACCCCATCTTTAAGGCAATCTTTACCAGCCCGTTTTTAGGGCACTGTTTTACAGTTTGTTGGCACGCGGGTGAACCCCTAGCGGCTCCGCTGGCATTTTATGAAGCCGCCTTTGAGCAGATTCAAGCCGCCGATCGTCAATATAATACCCAGGAATGTGCGGTTTCCCATTCCGTGCAGACCAATGGCACCCTCATCACCCAAGCTTGGTGTGATTTTTTTAAGCAGCACCAAGTCCATGTGGGGGTTAGCATTGACGGTCCGGCCTTTATCCACGATCGCCATCGTAAAACCCGTAAAGGTCTGGGCAGTCATGCGGGCACATTGCGGGGCATTCAGCTTTTACAAAAAAATGAAATTTCTACGAGCGTAATTGCGGTCATCACTGAGGATACGCTGGACTACCCCGACGAAATGTTTAACTTCTTCCTAGAAAATGGCATCTATGATGTCGGCTTTAATATGGAAGAAACGGAAGGAATACACCAGTTATCATCCCTCGATCGCGTTGGCATTGAAGACCGCTATCGGGCATTTATCAATCGTTTCTGGGATTTGACAGCCCAGGCGGAGGGGGCGATTAAGGTGCGGGAGTTTGAGGCGATCTGTAGTTTGATTTATATGGACGATCGCCTCGATCGCACCGATATGAATTGGCCCTTTGTAATTGTGAGTTTTGACAATCAGGGTAACTTTTCGACGTTTGATCCCGAATTATTGTCGGTGAAGACCGATCGCTACGGTGACTTTGTATTTGGCAACGTGTTGCATGATAGCCTGGAGTCGGTTTGCCAAACGGAAAAATTCCAAGCCATCTATCGCGATATGCAAACCGGTCGCCAAGAATGCCAAACCACCTGTGACTATTTTGGCGTATGTGGTGGCGGGGCTGGCAGCAATAAGTATTGGGAGAATGGCACGTTTGCCTCGACTGAAACTAAAGCGTGTCGCTATCGGATTAAGTCCATTACGGATATTGTTTTAGAGAAGTTAGAGAGTTCACTGGGATTAACCCCTTAAAGCCTTAAACTTTTGCCAAGAACACAAGCTAGTAGCTCGCAAAGTAAATTCGGCAACGTTCGTAGTGCTGGCTTTAGCCTGCAACGACTAAAGTCGTTACGACCAACGTTGCAAAACTTTATGTTTGCTGTACTAGTGGCCTAGTGGTCGGGACCTGAGAGGGGGACAGAGGGGGTTCAGATTGAGAACCTGGGGATAGGATTTATCTAGCGCTGGATCGAACGAGTTGGGCGAGGCATAACGTTCACGCCTGCGTGCGGGCCTCAGGGGTGGCCAACTGACTACAGCGGCGACACTCGCAGCCAAAGCTGGGGTTGATTGCGGGGGAGAAGGCTGGAGTTGTGTGTGATTGGATACTTTGGGGAGCTTGGGGTAAAACTGATAAGGAGAGGTTTGGCTGAGGCGAAGGGCAGGGAAGGGGAGCGATGGCGACGTTGTGGCCATATTTGCAAGTAAAGGGGCCAGAAGGTCAGGAAGAACGGCTGGAGTTACGAATACACGCTATACGATCGGGCGCTTGCCGGACTGTGATTTAGTCTTGCCGAAGTCAACCGTGAGTCGTCAGCATCTTGTACCTGGCAACGTCAATGCCTGTTTGGTGAAATTGCCAACGGCAAAATGCAGTTAAATCCCTATGGCAGAGTGGTAAAGTTTTTGGATTTGCAACTGACTTAAAAAAATTTAGATAACCGGATCGCCATGCCTTAATTTCTGGACAAAAGCCTGGTGTTCAGCCGTTTGCAATCCTGCTTGCACAACTGCTAATAACCGCGATCGCTCGTCCTGCAATAACGCATCCCTTGCCAACCATAACCCCGGAAAACATTCACTCCGCAGAATCCCCTCCGCATCTGGTAATATGCGATCGTACTTACCCGCACGCCACACAAACCAGATCAACTCATTTTCGTAGGTTTGCCAAACAATATATTCCCGGACCCGGTTACGACAGTAGGCCCTTAACTTATCATTCAAATCATAGGCCGCACTACTCGCTGCGACCTCCACAATCAACTCCGGCGCACCCTCAATATAATCATCTGCTGCAATCACCGACTGCCCCCCAACGGCAGGTTCCAAACGCAGCAAAGCATCCGGTTGTGGCTCATTCTCAGCATCCAAACGCACCGTCGCATTATCCTGCAAATCTACACCCGGTGTCGCCAGCCAGTAGGCTCCCAACCACGCTAAAATGGCGGCATGGGGCCGGCCATGCTGTTTTGCCCGTACCGGAGACGCCACGTACACTACCCCTTCTACTAACTCCGCTTTCCGAATCTGCGGCGCAGCCTGATAACGGACCTCAAATTCAGCACGAGACAGCCGATCGCCACTTTCTAAGGGTGGTATGTTCACGACAGCCTGACCTGCTCGCATGGCAACCATTACCCCGTGAGCATCTACCTCCCCATTCTAAAACGAATTTTTTACTCAGGCATTCTGACTAAAGCTTCTATCGAAATTCCATCCCAATTCCATCCCAATTCCATCTCAATTCCATCGCATCCCAACACCCCCCTTACTAAGCTCAGGCTGTTAGCTTCAATACACCCGCCAGGAGCCACACCATGAGCCACAATCCCCTAATCTCTGCCCGCTGGATCGTGGACTTTGAAAAACAACTCTATCGCCGTCAGCACATTTTCTTTACACATGCAACGGGATGATCATCTCCTCTTCGGCGGTCGCCGCATCAAAACCCTCCTAGAAAGTTTGGTGGAACGCCCCCTCAATCGCTGGATTTTCGATCGCTATCCCGATCTCACTGCCCTCAATGGCCGCACCTTGGCGATCGCGCTCACCCCAGAGGGCACACTGGTCGTAAGCTAATGGGCTACCGCTTGTGGCATGGGCCATCATGCAATCAACACAGAGATAAACCGTGGGACGATCGCCATGCAGCCAGAGGAATATGCCGCCTATCTACAAGGGGCACGACAACGCCGCCAACAGCAACAACGCCAGTTGCAAGCCTACCATCAAACCCTGCTGGCGGTAGCCGCTCAAGCTGCCCAGATCCTCAAGCAGGAGTTTGGGGCGCAACAGGTGTGGTTATTTGGCTCGGTGTTGGTGCCGCAATCTATCCACGCTTACTCGGATCTGGATTTGGCAGTGGCAGCGTTAGACCCCTCCCAGTATTTCGTCGCCCTAGCGCGACTATTGGACCTGGACCCAAATGTGTCAGTGGATTTGGTGGAAATTGAACGAGCTTCCGAAGGTTTACGATCGCGAATCCTCAGTGAAGGCAGGGTGTTATGACAGACTATCTTACGTTAGGTGCAGTAATTCGCCAAAAGCTGGCGGAGTTAGGTCAAATTGTCGATCGCATTACGACGATTCGGCAACGGATCGAGACGACGGAAGATGAGTTTTATCTCGACGCGATCGCCCTGAATTTACACAGTTTCTATACCTGTCTGGAGCAAATTTTTGAAGCGATCGCCCGCACGATCGGGGAGGGGATGCCGACGGGGACCCATTGGCACCAGCAACTATTGTTGCAGATGTCGGTTGCGGTACCCACGGTACGACCGGCGGTCATTAGTCAAGCCAGTCGGCGGTGGCTGGATACCTATCGCTCGTTTCGGCATGTGGTCCGTAATGGATAGACATTCAATTTGGAAGCAGCACGGGTTTTGGCGTTAGTCGCCGATCTGACACCCTGTTATGCGCAGGTGGTGGCGGATTTAATCAATTCTGTCAATTTCTCGATCGCATGGGTCACGAACCGGAGGTATCAGAATCATGGTAGGCGCTCCCCTTTGGCGAATGTTAGAAGGCCAAACAATTCAGGGTCAATATCACCTGGAAGCGTTTCTCGGTGCCGGTGGCTATGGCGGTGTCTTGCGGGCCACGGAGGTCATTCGCGATCGCGTCATCCGGCAGGTGGCAGTGAAGTTGCTCAGTATCGATGATACGGCAGGTCTGTTGTATCTGCACCGATCGCAGCCGTCACGGGTACACCGGGATCTGACACCGGGCAATATCTTTTGGGTGGGCGATCGCTGGAAGATTGGTGATTTTGGCCTTACGCGCTGGCTCAGGACACGCCAGGATTGGGAAACTGTTGCAGCCTACAGCCTTTTTCACTCTATTGAGGTAATGCGTATACCAGTTCTCAATGTCTTCTGGTGAAACCTGCTTAAAAGCCGTCTCCAGTGCCTCGGCCAGCTCTGGATATAACCTAGCTTGAATCGAACGTAATATTGACTTTACTTTTGACCAGAAATTCTCAATCGGTGAGAAATCAGGTGAATAGGGTGATAAGTACTAAAAGCTTGCAGTGCTTCCTTTGAATGGTTAACCTGTGGCTGAAGTGGGATATCCCGTCACTGTCACCATCTCCAAACTTTCCATGAAACCGACGCTGGTTATTGTGTGCTTAATGGGGGTGATCATCACCGCTATCCTCGCCTATCCCCACTCGGTGCAGTGGCGGCGATCGCGCCTCCGGCAACGCCCCTTTCCCTCTGCTTGGCAAGTGATCGTCGAGCGCAATATACCACTCTATCGCTACCTTTCCCCCCAACAGCAAACTCAACTGCATGGCCATATTCACGTTCTCTTAGCGGAGAAGCAGTTTATTGGATGCTTGGGCCTCACGGTTACCCTAGAGATGAAATTGACGATCGCCGCGATCGCTGCCCTATTGCTTCTCAACGAGCAGCCTAGGTATTTCCCCCGATTGCGCTCGATTTTGCTGTATCCTACCGCCTACAAGGTGACAGAAAGCCGGGTCGATGAACACGCGATCGTGGAGGAACAACGAGTCATCCGGTTGGGCGAATCCTGGTTACGGGATCAGTTGATTCTGGCCTGGGCGCAGGTGGTCTATGACCTGCGCCACTGGCACGATGGCCATAATGTCGTGTTGCACGAGTTTGCCCATCAGTTGGATCAGGAAGATGGCAGTGCCCAAGGGGTACCAATTTTACCCAAAACCATTGCTGCCCAGCAGTGGGCTGAGATCATGGGTTCAGCGTATTCAACCCTGACGGCACAAGTCGCCCAGGGCCTTCAACCGGCAATTGATCCCTATGGCGCAACCCATCCCGCCGAATTTTTTGCGGTAGTGACGGAACAGTTTTTTGAACACCCCCACCCGCTACGGCAGCTTTACCCACCGCTATACCGGCTCCTGACTAGCTACTATGGGGTAGACCCCTGCCAGTGGCAATAGGGGAACTATCCTGCTTCAATTCTTCCTGGTTCAAGATTGGGCGTCGCCCACTGAGACCTGTCATCAACCGGAGGGCCAGCCGCTTCACCGGTGGCACGTGACGCAAGAGCCACAACCCTAATCGGCGGGTCAACACCAGGGGCAACCACTCGTTGGAGAACAACCGCACGAGGAAATCCGTAAAGCCCAAAATCACCCAATTCTCCCGCCGTCGCCAGCGATCGTACTGAGCTAGCACAGCGGGACTACCCAAATCCTGTCCCTGTTGGTGTGCCCGCTGGAGTACCTCAGCTAGGGCCGCCGCATCGCGAATCCCCAGGTTCATCCCCTGCCCCCCGACGGGATGACAGCCGTGGGCCGCATCCCCCACCAATACTAGCCGGGGTCCCGTATAGCGCTGGCATTGCATTAACCGCACGGGAAATAGGAAGCGATCGCCCACTACCGTGAGGTTTCCCATCTGATCGCCATAGCGGCGGCGCAGTTCCGCTAGAAAGTCGGCATCATCCAGGGCCAGCAGGGCTTCAGCTTCCGGACGGGGAGCCGTCCAGACAATCCGGCAGCGGTTATCGGGTAGGGGCAAAATGGCAAAGGGGCCACTGGGCCAAAAGCGTTCATAGGCAATTTCCCCATGGGGTTTTTCCGGTTTAACGGTACACACTAAACAGGCTTGCCAGTATTGCCAGCCATAGGTCTTAATCTGGGCCGCTGTGCGCAGGGGCGATCGGGCACCATCAGCAGCAACCACTAGGCGTGATCGCAAACTTCGGCGCTCCCCTGCCGCCTGAAGGGTCACCACCGCCGCCGTTTCCCCGTAGTCTACCGAGCAGACCGTCGCGGGACAGAGCCAGTCCACCCCGGCACTCTCCCGGCATTGGGTCTGGAGAGCCGACAGTAACACGCCATGCTCTGCCACATAGCCTAGGACTTCCGTCCCTAAATCCTGGGGGAAAAATTGCACCACCCCCGAATAGTCGGCATCGGACAGGCGAATCTGGCCAAAGGGGCTGATCTGGGGCCGGATGGTATCCCAGACCCCGATCGCAGCAAAAATCTGGCTGGACAGGAGGGAAATGGCATAGGCTTGCCCTTTCTGGATCGCCATCGATCGGGGTTCGGCCTCGATCAGGGCAATGCGCAGGCCCCGATTCTGAAGGGCACAGGCCAGAGTCAGACCCACGATTCCGGCCCCCACGATCGCCACATCGTAGCATTGAGTCGGCTGGGAACTCTCCGGGGGCTGGCCTTGGAGCCGGGGGACGTTCAAGAATGGGTCAACCGTCAGGGTCGCGGACATAGGGATTCGCCAACAAACACAGCAGACCAGCGATCGCGCAACCGTGATGCAGGGGGTGCCCACCGGTTGCAGCGTGCCTATTGGATATTGTAGGCACGCCCAAGACTATCCCAGGTGAATTTGCCTAGTCGGGCATCGTCAACCCCTTGCTGGCCAGCCACTCCCGGTTATAGAGGCGGGACTGGTAACGGGAACCGCTATCGCACAGGACCGTGACGATCGTATGGCCCGGTCCCATTTCTTTGGCCAGCGCCACCGCCGCCCCCACGTTAATCCCGACGGACCCCCCCATAAACAGGCCATCCCGACGGAGCAGTTGATAAATCACCCGGAGACATTCGGGATCATCAACCTGAATCGCATCGTCGATCGGGACCCCTTCCATATTGGCGGTGACCCGGCTGTTGCCAATCCCTTCGGTGATTGAGTTACCCGTGATCGTAATTTGGCCCGTTTTGGCGTAGCTATACAGGCCACTGCCCAGGGGATCAGCTAGGACCGTTTTCAGGCGCGGATTGCGTTCCTTGAGGAACAGGGCCACACCGGCATAGGTTCCCCCCGTCCCCGTAGCGGCCACCCAGGCATCAACCTTACCATCCGTCTGAGTCCAAATCTCGGGTCCCGTGGTTTCGTAGTGGGCCTGCCGGTTGGCGAGGTTGTCAAATTGGTTGGCCCAGATCGCATTGTCCATTTCGGCTGCAATCCGCCCAGACAGCTTGACGTAGTTATTGGGGTCTTTGTAGGGGACCGCCGGTACCGTGCGGACCGCCGCCCCCAGGGTACGCAGCGTGTCAATTTTTTCCTGGGACTGGGTATCGGGGATCACGATCAGACATTGATAGCCCTTGGCATTGCAAATATGGGCTAGACCAATCCCCGTATTGCCCGCTGTCCCTTCCACTACGGTGCCGCCCGGTCGCAGTTGGCCCGCCCTTTCCGCTGCTTCCACGATGTAGAGGGCTGCCCGATCTTTGACGGAGCCGCCAGGGTTCATGAATTCAGCTTTGCCCAGAATTTCACAGCCCGTTTCCTCACTAAAGCTATTGAGTCGGATCAGGGGGGTATTCCCCACTGCGCCCGGAAAGCCGTTTTTAATATCCATGCGGGGTGTGTGACAGCAACAACGACAGATGGCGACATACCCAAGCCGCGATCGCAGTGCGATACCGTGGGCAAAGTTTGCCGCTCAAGCTTTCTGCCCCCCATGATAGGCGGCGATGGTTCCCCAACTCAAGGCTATTTCGCTCCCCGGTCGGCCCTTAGTAAACTGTCATGCATGAGGGGCTGAGCCAGCCAGCGAATGGGAAGTTTCCTGTCAAGATGGAGGTAGGTCAGGAACGCGCTGATGGCGTGAGGCCATGAGTGCTGACTCGATGCCGGCAAACCGTCAACCGTCATAGTGGATCGACCGATGAGCAACGTTAAACCACGGGATGTGCAAGTTTTTCCCCTCGGGGAGGCGACGATCGTGCTGCGATCGCGCACCTGGGATCGCCTTAAATTTGAGATCGAATATGCGCTGCAACGGGGCACCACCGCCAACGCCTACCTGATCCAGGCCGATCACTCCGCCCTCATCGATCCGCCCGGAGAAACTTTCACCACCATCTTTCTCGATACCCTCCAGCAGCGGCTGGACCTGGGTCAACTGGACTATCTGATTTTGGGGCACGTTAACCCCAACCGAATCGCCACCCTGACCCGCCTGCTTGGACTCGCTCCCCAAGTTCAGATCCTGTGTTCCAATCCTGCCGCGATCGCCCTGCGAGCAGCCCTGCCGGAACAGCCCCTTAACCTACAGGTGATCCGGGGAGACGAAAGCCTCGATCTGGGCCAAGGTCACCATCTGCAATTTATCCTGACGCCAACCCCCCGCTGGCCCGATGAACTCTGCACCTACGATCCCCAAAGTGGCCTGCTCTTTACCGATAAATTCTTTGGTGCCCATCGCTGTGGGGATCAGGTCCTCGACGAGGGCTGGTCCAGCTTGGCCGAAGATCGTCGCTACTACTTTGACTGTCTCCATGCCGCCCAGGCGAACCAGGTCCTCAGCGCCCTGGACAAACTGGAAACCCTGGATGTCTATGCCTACGCCCCGGCCCACGGCCCCCTCGTCCGCTATGGCCTGACCGAACTTACCCATGCCTATCGCCACTGGAGCATTGCCCAACAGGCCCAGGAGCTAAGCGTGGCCCTCATCTATGCCTCCGCCTATGGGAATACGGCCACCTTGGCGCAAGCGATCGCCCGTGGCCTGACCAAAGCAGGGGTCAATGTCGAGTCGATTAACTGTGAATTTGCAGAAACCACAGAAATTCAAACGGCCCTGGCTAAAAGTGCCGGGTTTATTATCGGGTCTCCCACCTTGGGGGGACATGTGCCCACGCCCATTCAAACGGCGCTAGGGATTGTCCTGTCCACCGTAGCGACGGATAAACTGGCCGGGGTCTTTGGGTCCTTTGGTTGGAGCGGTGAGGCCGTCGATATCATCGAAGGAAAGCTGCGGGATGCGGGCTATCGATTTGGCTTCGAGCCGATTCGGGTTAAGTTCAAACCCACTGAGACAGATTTACAAATCTGCGAAGAAATTGGGGTGGACTTTGCCCAGGCCTTGAAACGGACCCGCAAGGCCGAAGCCCGCAAGGTGGTCTCTGGCCTCCAACAGTCCCAAGCGGCCCGGACGGAACAAGCGGTGGGGCGGCTCGTGGGGTCCTTATGTGTGGTTGCGGCTAGGCGCGGGGAGATGCAGAGTGCCATGTTGGCCTCCTGGGTGTCCCAAGCAACCTTTACGCCACCCGGCCTGACGGTGGCGGTGGCCAAGGATCGGGCGATCGAGTCGCTCATGCACAGCGGCGATGTCTTTGTCCTGAACATCCTGAGCGAAGGTAAGCAACTGCAACGCCATTTCATGAAACCTTTCCAGCCAGGGGAGGATCGGTTCGCAGGGCTAGAAACAACCCTGGCGGAGAATGGCTGTGTGATCCTCAACGATGCCCTGGCCTACCTGGAATGTACCGTGCAAAACCGGATGGAGTGTGGCGATCACTGGTTGGTTTATGCCACGGTCGATCGGGGTAAGGTCCTAGACAGCAGTGGACAAACGGCGGTTCACCACCGGAAATCAGGCAGCCACTATTGAAGTTACGCTTAGCATGACGTGCAGAGCTGACCACTGCCCCACCCGACCCCGGACATGGGCTTGGGCCCAGCATTGGAGGGATGGGCGATCGGAATACCCAAAAACGTTTGCTGTCCTGAGCTTAGTTAGTGGCCTAAGCCCAGTGATGGGCTTTTAGGGTGGCCCACCACAATTTAGGATGGCCCACAAAAAACAGAAAGAGCCTCAACATGAGGCTCCAGGGTCCTTCTCCCGGGTGCGCCCCTGAGCGAGGCGAACGTTGGGAGCTTTGGATAAGTGTCTCTAAACACCGGTAACTACACCTACTGATCTGGGCATTTCGGAAACCATCACCCAAATTTTTGCCAAATTTTTATCAAAGTTTTTGCCAAGTTGCGGCCAGATCGCTGCTGCCTGCTGAACCTAAGGGCGATCGCCCTCACCCCCTTGTGATCGCGACCGTCCAGTCGTGTACGCTAGGGAAGTTGATCGCCATTGCCCAGATAGCCCTAGCCCTTGAAGTCAGCCTTGCTCCATCGCGATCGTGCCCCGGTGTTCCCTCCGTCGCGTCCCCAACTCCTCTGGTGGGGAGCCGTCCTCTTGGCCATCGTCCTGCCAGCCAGTTATATCCTGTTTTACCTGCTGCCCCAGAGTGGAGAGCTACCGGAACGGGACTACTGGTGGGTCTTGGCGAATATTTACTCCCTGGATGGCCTGTCGCCCCACTGGGAGGATTGGTTCACCCGCAATAATGAACATCTCCTGTTCATCCCCAGTGTCATTTATGCTCTGAATCTCTATCTAACCCAGGGGTCCAATCTGGGCCTGTGTTTAGCAACTTTTGGGGCGGCTGCGCTCCAGGGGCTGGTGCTCATTGGCCTGCTGCCAACGGCGGTGCGGCGCGATCGGCGCCTCTACGGATTCCTCATCTTCTGTGTGGCTGTTTTTAGCTTTACGCCAGCGGCAGCCCACAACTGGATGCGCGGCTTTAGTGGTGCCATTTGGATGACCGCTAATGGGTTTGTGGTGGTGGCTATTTTCTGCTTTCAGCAGGTCTTAAAGCACCAGGGGCCATCCCTCCCAAGGCGTGCTCAGGCTGCTCCCCCTCCGGATACTGACAATGGGTTATCCCCGTCTGAGGAGGGCAGGCGGGACGCCGACCCCATAAGCGGGACAGGGGCTGAATCCCTAGGGGGGGGCTGGTGTTGGGTAATCCTGAGTTTGGTTGGAGGGGGGCTGGCGGCCCTCAGTTATAGTTCCTCCTTGGCCCTGTGGCCGATTTTGGCCCTGTCTGTCATTGTGCTGCGGTTGCGTTGGTTCCTGCGGCTCATCTATTGGGGGGCCGCGATCGCGGTTTTAGGTCTCTACTTCCTGACCTACCAGAAACCGGCCCACCATCCTGATCTGGCGAGTCCCAGTTCCTGGCAAACACTTAGCTATATCCCGCGCTACCTGGGCTGGATTTTTAGTGATCAACCGGGGGGGGCGATCCTGCTAGGTACGATCGGTATTGGGCTGTGTCTTGGCTTTGTGGGTTACTGGCTTCGCACCGACGGGCAACGGCAACGGTCGGACTGGTTTCCCTGGTTGGCCATCCAGGGTTACATTTTGGGGACCGCTGCGATGGCTGCCGTGAGCCGTTCTGGCTTTGGCGTCGAACAAGCCCAAACCTCTCGCTATGGCTCCCTCCCAGCCCTCTTCTGGCTGGCAACGATCGTCCTGGTGGTAACGGCGATCCAAACCCAACTGCCCCCCCCCTGGCGATCGCGCCTGGGATTAGCCGGGTTGACCCTCGTGCTGGTCCTCATCGGTAATATGTACCGGATTGGCGTGGGGATTGCGGAAACGATCGCCCTCCGGGCCGCCCACCAACCACTGGTGGCCCTGTCGTTGCAACTAGGCGTCCAAGATCCAGCCCTGGTCCGGGCGATCGTCGGTAATCGGCCTACCGCTTTTTTCCACCTCACCCCGGTTCTCATGGCCCATCGGCGCGTACCCTTTGCCCAGGACATTCGCCAACACAATGCCTGTATTCCCATCGGCCAACCCCTCCCGGCCCTCAACCCCAACTCAGCGGCGATCGGCGCCATTACTTACCAGGAAAGGCTAGCGGACCAGGTGGTCACGCTAGAGGGCTGGATTGCGGCTCCCCGCCACCAGATTCGCTGTTTAGCCCTGGTCGATCGGGCACAAATTGTCCAGGGATTTGCCCTACCAGGATTGCAGCGGGCAGAAAATGTGATACAAGTACAGGGATCATCAGCGATGGTTTCAGGTTGGAAAGGCTATGCGCAACGGTCTGAAAAGACCTCTGAATCCTCAGATTTTAGGGTTTGCGTGGCCTTTTATGACCAATCCGGCTGGGTTGCTTTACGGAATCAAAGCCAATGATTTTGAAGGTAACCCAGAATCAAGAAACGGGTAATAAATGTCGATGAGTGTAGCAGCCGCATGGTGAAGGTTCATGAACTGGGGTGACGCATGACTGTTTGCTTTCAGATTGGCACCGAGGCGATCGCGCCAGAGGGAATGCTTGCCCTCTTGGCTCGCTATCAACTCATGCCCACACTCCTGAAGGGCTATATTGTCGATCAAGCGATTGCAGCGATCACCTGTAGTGATGAGGAGTTCAAGTCTGCCCAGACACAATTATGCCAGCGCTATCAACTGGCCACCCCCGATGCCCTAGACAAGTGGCGCGAACAACAGGGGATGTCCGAGGAAGATCTGCGGGAGATGCTAACGCGGTCCGTCCGGATTGAAAAATTTAAGCAGGAAACCTGGGCACCTAAGGCAGAATCCTATTTTTTATCCCGTAAAAGTTCCCTCGATCAGGTGATCTATTCCCTGATCCGCACCCGTGACCTCGGCCTGGCCCAGGAACTCTACTTCCGGATTAAGGAGGGAGAGCAGTCTTTCGCGGACTTGGCCCGCCAATATTCGGAAGGGATTGAAGCCTCCACGGGGGGAATCTTGGGACCCGTGCGCGTTGACCAGCCCCATCCCGCCGTTAGCCGCCTGCTAGCCGTCAGTCAGCCCGGTCAGCTTTGGCCCCCCCGCCCGCTGGCGGAATGGTTTATCATTGTCCGACTGGAGAAGTTCATCCCGGCCCAACTGGATGAAGCCATGCGCCGTCGTCTCATTGACGAAATGTTTGAAACTTGGGTGAGAGAGCAAATGCAACAAATGGGACCCCTCCGCCTGGTTGAGACTGCCACGCCTTCTAGCCCTGACACCCAAAGCCAAGAGTTATGACGCAACCCACTACGCCACAAACCGTTTCGCAAGCGGAAATTCGCGACTTTATTCGCCAGATAGCACCCTTCGATCGCCTGAGTACAGAGGCGATCGACACGCTCCTAGCGGAGGCGCAACTCCGCCGCTATCCCATTGGGCGACCGATGCTCGTCCACGATAAGCTGCCCGTCCAGATCTCCATCATTTACGATGGCCAAGTGCGGGTGTTAGGTCAGGATCAGCGGGCACAGTCGGCCATTAGTTTGCGCCTAGCTGGCCCCGGTGAAGTGTTAGGGTGGGCTGGCTTAGTGCGCGGCGTACCCTGCGAGACCGCGATCGCCTCCAGTGAAACCGTTTGCCTCAACATTACCGCCGAGACCTTTCTGCGCTTACTGAAAACCGAAGCGCCGCTACGGAGTGCCTTTCAAGATCGCTGCTCCCTGAACGAGTTATTTGAACTCCTGGGACTGGAGCTACAACGGCGGGCGGATGGGACTGCTGATCTCAAGCAACTAACCTACGAGATTTTGCCGGATGTGGTGGTGTGTACGGTGCCGCCGGGGGGTAAAGTGGCTGCCTCACCCACCACGGGGGCGGTCCTACTCGATCCCGATCGCATCTGGCTGATCAGTGCCGGGTCTGTGGGCGACATTCCCACGGGAGGGCGGGTCAGTTTCGATACCCCAACCCAACTGCTGAGTGCCGATCGGACCCACGGCGTGCGTCTGATTGGCATCCATGAGTTCCATGTGCCCAGCCATCCCGTCCCGGCGATCGCAGAGACCGGTGAACTAGAGGATGCGTGGGGTGAATCCACCACGGCTATCTCCCCGGGAGAGCAGCGCCGCCTTGCCT
>NZ_JBRCAD010000203.1:0-5907 GCF_053493415.1 Trichothermofontia sp.
GGGCGGGGGATCTATCAGGGGGCAGATGACAAGGCTAGGGAGCCGCCACGTACAGTAGGGAAATGAACGAGTGTAGGGGCATCGACCGATCAGGCGTGGGTAGATCAGGCATAGGTAGAGCAGCACATGGGCAGCAAGGACTAATTTCTTCGACGATACGCACTTTGTCAGGATTGGGGTTGAGACGGACGTCAAGCTGGGGGTTACCGTTGGTCCAAGTTTGGCTAAATCCGGATAGCTGTACTCGCCCCAGAAAGACATCATAGAACGCTGCTACCCTTGCTCTCCTTTTATAACGGATTCACGCCTCAATTCAGTTCAATAATCCAGTGTGTAAAGTTCTCTAAAGTGCCCCTGGTATGAGTTACTGTCTCAATCCTGATTGTCGCCAACCGCAAAATCCCAAGGCGGTTCGGTTTTGCCAGACTTGTGGTGCTAAACTTTTGTTGCGCGATCGCTACCGCGCGGTGCGGCAGTTAGGGGAAGGGGGCTTTGGTCGGACGTTTTTGGCGATCGATGAGGATCGTTTCCAGTCTGCCTGTGTGATTAAGCAGTTTTCACCCCCCCCAGAGATTCAGCACAACCCCAAGCTGATGGAAACGGCCATGCGTCTGTTCAACGAGGAAGCCCAACGCCTACACCAGTTAGAGGAATCACCCCAAATCCCCCGGTTATTAGCCCATTTCGATCAAACCCTAACCCAGGCCACCCCACCGCGTCCCCCGGCCCCGGCCCAGATCCCTACCCAGACTCGGACAGACCATGCCCTCTACCTTGTTCAGGAGTATATTGAGGGCCAAAACCTCCAGGCTGAATTGGAGAAAGCGGGCCTCTTCTCTGAGGGCAAAATCCAGGACCTTCTGGCGGATCTGCTGCCCCTGCTGCACTTTATCCATCAGCATCGGGTTGTCCATCGGGATATCAAGCCGGAGAACATCGTTCGGCGCACTATTTCTGGCCAGTTTGGCCCCCAGCGCACGGGGGCCAAGGCAGGACAGTTGGTCCTGCTTGACTTTGGGGCTTCCCGGCAGTTGACCAACAGTCGCCGCCCCGGTACGGTGGTGGGCAGTCTGGGATATGCTGCGCCCGAACAACTCAATGGGAGGCAGGTTGGGTTTGCGACGGATCTCTATGGTTTGGGCGCCACTTGCCTCTATCTGTTAACGGGCCGATCCCCCCTGGAACTCTATGACCTCATCGGCGATCGCTGGTGTTGGCAGACGGCCCTCCCCAAACCCCTGCGTCCGGAATTGGTCCAGATCCTCGATCGCCTGTTGGCCCGCTCACCGAAGGAACGCTATGCTACAGCTAGTGAAGTCCTCCGGGATCTCAAGGCGATGCCAACTGCCAATCGCAAGCGTGCTCGGCGCTCGCGTAGCCTTGCCCCTGGTGGTGCATCTCCCCAACCTCCCGCTATTCCCTCCCCCTCTTTCTCTCTAGCCCAATCTGCCCTGCCCCGTTCCCCTGGCCAGCCGTTGCCTACTCCAGGGGCAAGTTCGCACCGTTCACCGGCCCCCCAATCGTTGGTCACCGCGACGGTAACAGCCCCAGCGCCAACGTACCTGATCCCCCCAGCGCTACCCCCTCGGCTCCAACCTGTCCAGGTTGAGGGCGTTACCCTGCGGCGCAAACGGGTGCTCTGGCACCGGACGATCGCGTCGGTATATCATCGCCACCAGGCCCAAGTCTTTGAAGAGTTCCTGGGCAACCAACAGCACCTGACAATGGTGATGGTCCCAGACGGCATTTTCCTAATGGGGGCTACCCCAGAGGAAACGGGGAGCCGCACAACGGCTCTACCCCAACATCTGGTCACCGTTGCCGCCTTTGCCATGAGCCAGACCCCCATTACCCAAGCCCAGTGGCAGGCCGTGATGGGCACTAACCCGGCCTATTTCCAGGGGGAGCACCGCCCGGTAGAAACGGTGTCCTGGAATGAAGCGACGGAATTTTGTCGCCGTTTGCAAAGCCTTACGGGACGTTCCTATCGCCTACCGAGCGAAGCCGAGTGGGAGTATGCCTGTCGGGCGGGAACAACCACGCCCTTCCACTTTGGCGAGGTGATGACAGCGGCGGTGGCCAACTATGATGCCAGCTATGCTTTTGCCGCCTGTCCAACGGGTAAATATCGCCAACAAACTACCTCCGTGGGTAGTTTCCGTCTGGCCAATGCCTTTGGCTTTTACGATATGCATGGCAATGTTTGGGAGTGGTGTGCTGATCCCTGGCATGATAACTATGTCCAAGCACCCACCTATGCCAGCATTTGGGAGTCCGAGGGTGATCCGGGCTATCGGGTGTTGCGGGGCGGCTCCTGGTTTAGCTACGCGGGCCTCTGCCGATCGTGGGTGCGGGATGGTCTTTCCCCCCTTGATCGCCGCAACGATATTGGTTTCCGGGTGGTTTGCTCCTTGTAACGATCGGGGCCGATCGTCCTGTTGCCCTGCTCAAAGCTGGTTTTTGCGACCGAGGAGCCAATAGGTCGGCATCATGCCCTTCCCCTTGACGTGGATGTTGCCGCGTTGCTTGAAGTGGTAGTGGGCGGCGAGGGCTTGGTAGACAATCTCCGTGACTTGAATGGCCCCCGCTTTGCCCTGGGATTCCATGCGGCTGGCAATATTGACCGTATCGCCCCACAGGTCATAGCTAAACTTCCGGGTTCCAATAACCCCCGCCACGACGGGTCCCGTATGGATGCCAATTCTCAAGGTAATCGGTTGGTTATCCCGGGTGCGGAAGTGTTCAATAGCGGCCAGCATATCTAACGCTAAGTTGGCCATAGCATCTATATGATCGGCCTGGGGTTTGGGTAAACCACCCACTACCATGTAGGCATCCCCGATCGTTTTAATTTTTTCTAAACGGTAGCGATCGACCAAGCGATCGAACATTGAAAAAATTGTATTCAGCAGGTTAACAATTTCCTCTGGCGCCGTGGTGGCTGACAGGACCGTAAAATCGACAATATCGGCAAAAAGGACCGTCGCGGTAGGAAACGAGTCGGCGATTGTCGTTTGGGCCTGCTTCAACCGCATCGCGATCGACGGTGGCAAAATATTGAGCAACAAGCGTTCGGCTAACTGGCGTTGTTCCCGCAACTCAAGCTCCATCTGGCGGCGGTTAGTAATATCTTGAACGCTCCCTTCATAGTAGAGGACCTGTCCCGCCACATCCCGCACCGTGCGGATATTTTCTGAGATCCAGATCAGGGAACCATCAGCGCGATAGACCTGGGACTCAAACTCAGACACCGTTTCAAACTGACGCAGGTAGACCAGCAGCTCATCCCGCCGCTTGGGTTGGGCATATAGGCTGCCCACATCTTCCACACGGGCCATCAACATGGCGGCTGACTCATACCCCAAAATCGTGGCCAATGCCGGGTTCGCACTGAGATACTGCCCTGCTTCGGTTATCTGAAAAATCCCCTCCGCCGCATTTTCAAAGATGCTACGATACTTCTCCTCCGCCTGACGCAGTTGGGCCGTTTGTGCCATCACCTGCTGTTCCAGTTGCTGGGATTGTTCGCGCAGGGTCTCCTCCGACTGGCGCATTGCGGCGACGGCTTGGGTATAAAACTCATACTCCAACATATCGCCATGCGCCGCCGTTGCCTCCAGAATCAGTTCTAGGTCCGCCTTGTCCCGCAGCACTGTCTCCAGGATCTGCTGAAGCGCTGCCTGGGCCAGTTGCCGTTCCCGAATCTCAGCCTGCAACTGTTGATTGGCCGTATGCAGTTGGGCCTCGATCAGATCACCATGTTCTGTGGTGGTCAGGAGGGCGATTTGTAGATCCTGGTTTTCCTGGCGCAATCGTTCGACCTCGGCCTGCAATTGCCCAAGTTGGTAACGCAGCGATCGCGTAGCGTCTTCACTGGAGAATCGCGCGGTGGGTTTACGGGTGGCATCGCAATCATCCTGAGACATCAGCCCCTTAGGTAAAATCTAGTTGAAGAGAGGGCATCAACCGTTGCAGATTTTTCAGCGACTTGGCCTGCCAGAGAACCTGGTCCGATCCCTGGAAGACAAGGGCCGCATCTCCCTTTTGACGAACCTTCACCACAAACATCGATAACATACTGATGCCGGAGCTATTGAGAAACTCCAACTCCCGCAGGTTAACAGTTAATACCGGGGATTTGGCCAGCACATCCAGGAGGAGATCCATAATCGGTCGATACTCCTCCATTCCCTCCAAACGCAGGAATCCTCGGAAAAAGACAGTCGCAGTTTCCGGCTCATACCGCACGACATAATCGTCAGTTTTAATTTCCACAGGTATTCACTCCTGACTGCATCACTGAACATCAATGTTTTTCATCGAACCCTGCAATGGGTGGAGACCCGATTGAAGTAGCCCTGGGGCCACCGGGGTAATGGAACACCAACCCTCGTCACCCTAGTCAGCAATGGTCAACCAGGCCATCACGGTGATTTTCATAATCTCAGAGTGATCGTCAATGGCTTGAAACCGCCAGCCCATCTTCGCCCCATAGTCATTCATAATCGTCAGCAGCCCCATGTTAGACATCTCCCCTCCCATTGCGGTTTTCTCCAATTGTTGGATGTAAAATTCGCCTAAATCAGCCGCTAACAAGGTTTGGATAAAGGCTTGGTAGGTGCTAGCCCAAGCAGGGGTGCTGTAGTTCGTGACTTCAAAAATAATTTCCTGTTCATAAAGATGTAGGGTAATGCTGATCGGTAGACCACTACTCTCATCGCTGTATTTAACAGCATTTTCAATTAACTCATTGGCAATATAGCTAACGGCGGCTTTGACCGTGTCACGGCGGTTGATTTTACTATCGGGGATCTCGTCGCCGGGGAAAAAAGCGGCAAAGTAGTCGCCTAAAAAATCGGCGGAAAGACCATAATTACCCCAGCGGCGACGACGGGGAACGGAGGCTGGTGAAAAGTTAAGGGTTAAATATTCATCACTAGCGGGAATCGTGTCTAGGGACAGACCAAAGGTTTGTGAGGCGGGGGGAGCAACCATAGGGTAATCACCAAAAGTTGGATGGCGATGACAGCGTAATCATCAAGATCTCATCAGCCCTTAATCTTATCAGATACCCTTCTGCTATCCTGGCATATTGGCTGCGATCGCTAATCGTAAAAGTGCGTTCACGATCGCGGCGGCAACGGCTGATCCGCCCTTGCGGCCTTCCACCCAAATTTTAGGTACGGGAGTTGCCCGCAGGGCAGCTTTTGACTCCAGCACAGCGACAAACCCGACCGGTACCCCAATGATGAGGGCAGGGAACTGGGCTGTCTGGTTAACTTGCTGGCACAGGGCGAGCAGGGCAGTGGGTGCATTGCCAATGACATAGATCGCCTGGGGATACTGGTGCCAACAGTGTAAGAGCCCCGTTGCCGTGCGGGTGCGATCGGGCGCGGCAGTCGTCACCTGTTCGACGGCACAGATGAGGGGGTTACCGAGGGTGCGGGTCACCATGCCTTGGATACCCTGCCGCACCATCCCGACATCGACAACAATGGGCACGCCTGCTCGCAAGGCGGTGATTCCCTGGGCGATCGCATCCGGGCTGAAGCGCATCAGGTCCTTAAATTCAAAATCAGCCGTACTGTGGATGATCCGTTGCACGATCGCGTACTCGGCAGGGGAGAAGGAATGGGCACCAATTTCCTGGTCAATTTGGGCAAAGCTAGCCGCGACGATCGGGTGTAAATCTGCCGGGGATAGGTTAAGCGATACGGAATCTGACATAGGGGCTGGCAGGATACTGAGGGGTTGCAATAGGTGGCTGGCCAGAAGTGTTGAAAGTTAGGTTAAGCGATGGAAAAAAGGGACAGAATGCAGTATTCTGTCCTCTAACAAATAAAAAATGATGTTCTATGATAGCCTCATTCCCGAAGCTTGTCAAATTGATCTTGAAGCAGCTTTGTC
>NZ_JBRCAD010000204.1:0-13985 GCF_053493415.1 Trichothermofontia sp.
TTTCCATTCAATTAGTTTCCCCAGCGAGTGGGGACAATCGCGCGAGATAACATACACTGTGTAGTCGCTCAATTTCCATTCAATTAGTTTCCCCAGCGAGTGGGGACACCGTGCGGAAGAAGTAGTAGCCGCTCTCGTCCGTGATTTCCATTCAATTAGTTTCCCCAGCGAGTGGGGACGCGTTCGCGGACGCGGCGGCGACCTTGTTGCAGGACCCCGATTTCCATTCAATTAGTTTCCCCAGCGAGTGGGGACCCCCCCTATTTAACCCTATATCCCGCCTGGGTTTCAAGCCCCATTTGCGAAGGGATCAGAAAAAACTGTCCAAACCGATCCATAATCATCTTCCAAAATCGCTGAAACCTTTATCCCACAGATCATCGATCGCCTCAACGTAAAACCGTCATCCCAGCCATTTCGCCACCCCCTCGCACCCAATCCCTCAAACAATAATCGAACTCGGCGGCTGCGTCAGCGGCACCCCACCCCAAACCACCACCTGACCCAACGTATGCCCCGACAACGGATAAAACCGAATCGAATCTTCACGCAAATCCACCCGTTTTTTTAACCGTGCCTGCAACTCCTCATACTTCGCCACCGACAACAAACACTCAAACACACTATACTGCACCCGTCGCCCATAACCCTCCAACAAATCCGCCACCCGCTGGCGACGCTTATTACACGGAATATCATACGCAACCACATACAACAACATCGCCCCACCCACCCATAACCCATCCCTTTAACCTAACGAATCAAATATGGTTCATACAACAACGCCGAATTATAAACAAACTGCTTATACCCCTTCACCTGCTGATTCAACAAATCCCAACGCGGTTGCCGCTCCCCCGATTCTCCAGTGGAGATGCTACGCGATCGCACCTGCACCGTCTCCTCCATCCGCTGCACAAACGCCCGCAAAAACTTTTTCCGTCCCACTTCCCCCAAAAAACAGCCCCCATCCCGAAACTCAAAATCCGCCGCCGCATCCATCACCCGACTATTCACCAGCCACAACACCAACGAATCAATCAACGGTGCCCGAAACTCCTCAATCAAATCCGAAGCCAGCGCCGCATGACGCTCACTCCCCTCATGCAAACAGCCATAGTACGGGTCCAAGCCCTGCAACTCAATCAACGACAGCAAATGATTCCAAAGCACCTGATAGCCAAAACTGAGCATTGCATTGACCGGATTCCCTGGCGGTCGCCGCGATCGCGCCACAAACACAAAATCCGGATGCGACAAACACACCCCAAACGCCGCAAAATAACTGGCAGCCCCCGCCCCCTCCAACCCCATAAGTCGCTCCACCGACTCCGCCCGCAGCACCTCCTGCGCCAAATGGTCCAACTGCGCGATCGCCATTGCCAGCGTCGATGAATCCAGCCGCCGTTGCTGCCGTAATAGCAACACCCGACAATTCTTCAACTTCGCCTGCACCAGCCGCTGCGCCACCAGCAACCGTTCCAACCGCGACAATTCCTGCTGATACCGCGCCAACTGCCGATAGCCCCGCGCGATCGCCAACACCCGCCCGTAGCAATAGCCCATGCGGGAGAGGTAGGCGATCGGAATCTCCCGCCAGAGACAGGCCCGGATCACCTGCGTCGTCAACTGCGACTTGCCAAACACCAGGATTTGCTCCACCAGCGGCAACTGCACCGACTGCACCACCGCCTCCCCCCGCTTCACCAGCAACGTCTCCTGATGCAGCGACACATAACAGCCCTGCTGCGACAGATAGAGCGTCAACATCCCCTAGAACCGCTCCCCCCGCTCCAGATCAGACTCATCCTGCGACTGCACCAAATCCGATCGCGATCGGCCCAGCAACTCCGCCCGTTGCGCCTCTGGTTGCAAATAGCGCACCACCTTATCCGCCAGCGTCGCCGACACATAGCTAGCGATCGCCACCAACAGCGTATTCACGATCACCGCCATCAACCCCAACGGCGCAATAATCAAAATAATCCACGTCAGCACCCCATTCACCACCGCCACCGCCAGATTGCGCATCCGTGCCGATTTCTTAGACAAATACATAACAACAGCCTCCTGCTGAAAAACACATGTCAATCGGGAGAGCCAAGATGGCCATCCCACAATCAATAGATACACAACCTGATTAGGTTCCGGAGTATCCCTATTCACCCAACGCTCTAAAACCAGGGACGGACGATCGGTTCAATTGGCAAACTCGTTGCCACCGGAATCACCGCGATCGTGGCATTTTCCACCACCGTATTGCCCATAATCGTATTGTGCATCGCCTCAAACCGAGAGACATCCTCCGCCACCCGCTCATAATGCAAAATCACATGAAACCGCTGTGGAATTACCTCACCCGCCGGCGATCGCACCACCGCCTCCCAATCCCCCGGTTCAGCCGCATCCGCCGCCTTACGATACTGTTCCGCCAACGCCTCCAGCGCGATCGCGATCGCATGATTAGCCGTTTGGCCATAGAACACTTGCGTTACCGCTGGCTGCCCATTTAGCGCAATCTGCCGTTCACAACCAACCGACCCATCGCCCTGCGGGGCTATACTGAGCGCAATCGCCATCTGAGTTGGCGATCGATCAAGATCAGAAGTATTCATCCCTGGCTCCCAAAATTCTCTAAACGTAATGACTTAGCCTGCCCTCACCCTAAATCCCTCTCCCAAATGGGGAGAGGGACTTTGACCTAGCTCGGTTCCCCTTCTCCTGGGAGAGACGTAAGAAGACGCATACCGCTCAGGGGGAAAGGAACTTTGACCTAGCCCAGTTCCCCTTCTCCCCTTTTGGGAGAAGGGGCTAGGGGATGAGGGGGCTTTGTAGCCTGAGTCGTTACCCCTAAACAACCGCCACCGTCTGATACAGCAGCTTACAAATTTGGTCATTCAAGCGATCGAACGGATTCCCCTCCCCCAAACGCACCACAAACCGCATTGCCCGCCGCAGATTAGCCAGCAGCCTATCCACCTCATCAATTGCCGACACCCCCGCCAACTGATGCACCGCCTCATTCCGGCGATCGCAATACTCATTGATTTCCTTAATCGCCACGACCACCTCCTGCAAATCCGGAAAATACGCCAGAATCGCCATCAACGTAAACCGCCCGATCGCATCCTCCGGCGACACCCGCAACGCCATCCCACTTGGTAATCGATACCCTTGCAAGTACTGATAGAGCCGCCCCTGATCAAACTGCCGAATGATCGCCCACGCTTCCGCCCGATCGCCATACTTCGTCGAAATTGCCAACCCCATGCGATCGGTCACCAAAACACGAATCAGATTTTCATGTAAACCCGATACCAGTACCAAAAACTCCGCATAACGTTGTAACTTTAGCAAAATCAACGCTTGATAATAGGCATCCCGCAAAATCGCCGTCATCTCCTTCCGCCGCAACGTCGCAATCTCCTGTAACCACACCGGATCAACCGCATCCTTAACCAGCAGCAAAGCATTAAACGCGCGATCGAAATCCCGCACTTGGCGATAGTAACCATATTCCAGAAGTGCAAGGGCGATCGGCGTTTGCAGATGGCTTTCCTTAAGGCTCACCAACGCCCCTTGATAGTTATAATCTCGAATTTGCTGCTGAATCACTTTATAGTCAAACTCATCCCGTAAAGGCGTCACATCCATTGGCACGACACGCGCCTGATGCGATCGCATCTGCTGGGGATCACGCACCTGCCACACCCGACTCTGGGGGGCATAACCCGCCGCTTGCAGCAAACTCCAGGCCGACTTCATCACCGGCGTCCCCGACGACGCATTCAATTCCAAATAATCCCCCGGTGCCAAGTCTGCCTGCGCCTCTTTTAACAAAGCCGATCGGGCTGCCTGCGCTGCCAGTAATAAATTCACCGGGTCTTCCGATAACCGCCGATCCACGGGTACCAACCGAATGCGATCCGGGTCAAGCGCCAGTTCCGTACTCAGCCAAGTTTGGGTATCGATCGCGCCAGTTGCCGTCTCTTCCGTATAAAGCAAGATGACCCGCTTAATGACCTGTTGCTGCTGGAGTAAATGCTGCACCAAGGAAACGATCGACCCTTCCGTATGGTTTTTATCCGAGAACGGGTCTTGTTTACCCACAAACGAGAGGAGGATACTAGGCATCGCGATCGGGTTAGGAGAAGGACAGCAGACAGATGGTTTTTATCAAGAATTAGGGAACTTCAAAGGAGTCTTTGTGGGGATGGGAGGGTTCGATGACAGCATCTTCATAAACTGCCGCTAAGGTTCCCGAAAATCCCACACTCTGCAATTCAAAATGATCGCTTTCCGGTAAATAAGATTGCAACACCCACAACCCTTCAGGATTACGCCGAAAGCACTCAATCCGTTGATGACGGGTATTAATCAGCACGTATTCTTCCAAGCTGGCTAAGGTCTGATAATCGGCAAACTTATCGCCGCGATCGAAGGCTTCCGTCGAGTCAGATAAAACTTCCACAATCAACTTGGGAAACCGCTTATAAGTCGGCGTATCTTGATCCTGGGGATCGCAAGTGACCATGATATCGGGATAATAAAAACAATTGCAGGCTTCAAGGCGAGCTTTCATGGCGGTAATATAGACGCGACAGCCACTCCCCCGGACATGGTTGCGCAGCAGGGCAAAGAGATTACCCGCGATCGTGACATGGGTATCACTGGCCCCGGCCATTGCATAGGCTTCGCCATTGATGTATTCGTGTTTGGTGGGACTTTCGGCTTCGAGTTGGAGATAGTCGGCCACAGAGAGGGTGGGTTGGGGAGAAGCAATCATGGTCGTTTGGGGGCAAGGATTGGTTGAAGGTTATGAATCGCTATACACTAGCGATCGGGTGCAAATAATTGCTGAGCCGTTAAAGCTAAATTTGGGACAACGATCGATACAATGCTTGTGTCTCCTGTAAAAATAGCTTGTTCATAGGTACCCTCCAGCCACTGGCAGACGGTAATCTGCTGTTCCTCTGGATCAACAATCCAATATTCATTAATGCCACGGGCGGCATATTCCGTAAATTTATAACGATAATCTCGATTACGATTGACCATCCCCGGTGAAACGACCTCAATCACCAAAGCTGGGGGAGGCATATCGTGCCGGATAACCGCCCGATTAGCTCCCGCTAACGCGGTATAGGAGGCTTCCGTATGAACCATTAGATCCGGTAAACGGCAACTTGCCCGCCTCCCGCTGACTTCAATTTCCGTATCTTTATGGGCTACCCAATAGTAGGGAAATCTCTGGATAAGTTCGATATAGAGTCGCTGTGCAATCCGGTTATTCTCCGGACTCTCCGTCGGCATTTCAACCAGTTCCCCATTCTCTAACTCATAGCGAATATCCGTACCATCGTCGTAAGCTAGGTACTCGTCAAAGGTAAAAAACTTAAGTGCAGGATTAGCCGTTGGTGTCATGGGTATTGTGTCCTAACGATACGACAATGAAGCTCAACAACCTTCAATCCTGGCCTAGGGAGTCAAGTCCCCACTGATAGAGCGATCGTAACACGGGCTGTTCAGGGATTGGCCAATCCGCCACACACACCTCCCGTAGCAGTTCCTCCATTGCTTGGTATATCGTCTCTGCATCGGCATGAGCGATGCCAGGGAAGAGCTTTGACTTGAGGTCTCCCAGCGTTAAGGATTCACCCCGATGTACCGCACTATTACGCAACTCGTTAATTTGCTGAAATTGTTTGATCAGCGGTGCTTGATCTTCCAATTGCGCAATTCCCTGCCAAGCACGCCATAGCTCACCAAAACTAGCCTTGTAATTCTTTCCCCAACTTTTCTTGTCTTCTGGCAGCTTAATATAGCCTTCCCCAATCCAATCTTCAAGCTTGGAGCGTAGAAACAGCAGTCGCTCCAGCGTTTGACTAAAATAAATAAAGGCAATGGAAACATGATGACGCTTAAGTTCGAGCCAGATGAGAAAAGTCGATTCCCAGATTTTGAGAAGTTGGTTGATTCGGTTTTTCTGTGGAGGTGCACAAATTTGGGCAATGTAGTCTTGAACTTGGGTATGCATACCTGTGGGCATTAATTGCCTACCTTTTTTAGTCGCGACCCAATTCCTGAGTTGTTTGAAGGCATCTTCCATTTGCCAGTTGGTTGCCAGTGCGAGATAATCCGCCAATGCATACAAAGCTGGACGGCGATCGCGGTGGGTTTCCAGCCAAACCTTCGCCTCCGTAAAATCACCCCGCTCCCATGCCGACAGAATCCGTTCCCGCTCCACCGGCCAGAAATATTCCCCCAAATTAATCTGATTAAACGTTGTTGCAGAACGAACCTGCCTTGCGGTTTCACCGACTTCCTCAAACGCGGGGCTGGGTTCCTGGGGAACCACTTGCTCCACTGCACACTGACGCAGCAGCGTCGCCGCACACATTTCCAAAGCATTGGCAACCTGTGGCACTGAGCCTTTGGTTTGCACCTGCAACGTTAGGCCGGCTTCCGGATCTTGGGTAAAGTGTTGTTTCACATAGTTCAGTAGAAATGCTTCGATCGCCTGCCGGATACTAGCAACCTCATTAACCGCAACCTGGGGTGCCCAGACCTCGACCTCAACCTGGGGGTAATCCTGACGAATTTTTCCGGCCATGAGTTCAGCTAACCACAGCGTATCCCCTCGCCGAAAATTCCACGGCACACTTTCCGGTTGATCAGTACCCCACAGGATAATCTGACGCAATCCCTGCGGCACCTGGTCTGCTAAAATCACGCCATCTAAGATCAATTCGACCGGGCTGAAATCCTGGGCCTGAACGCACTGGCGATAGAGAATCTCGCCGAGATGACGCACACTATACCGAAATTCTGGCTTCGGATCATCGCCATGATAACCGCGTTCTTGGCCTACTTCGGCATAAAGTTCATCCACATGGGGCGGATGACCGCGATCGCCATCGGCACCAAGCGATCGGACAACGCCATCCCGGCAACGCCAACCCACCTGACGGGTCCCAACCGTAATTATGAGTGTTTTCATTGATAATCTATGGATGTTGAATAGTGACCAAATTTTTGTGATTGAACAACAGATAAAAAGTAACCCATCACTTAGCAACTCATAGCAAAGATTTGCTTTGCTGTTAAGGAAAGTTTGGGAAATAAAACAGATTCAATTCGTTCTTCGTCACGAAAAATCTTCGCCGGTAAGTATTCACCATTATCCAGTTGATAGATTGTAATCGTTGGTTGTTTAGGTGAACCAATGAAACGAATTCCACCTAATGCTGCATAGTCAATAATCATGTACTCTAAAATACCCAAGTCTTCATATTCGGCGACCTTGGTCAGGTAATCGTCTTTCCAGTTCTGACTCACAACTTCAATCACGCCCGGTGGGGGCACATAGGCCGCCGCAGAACAAGAACTGGTTTTCATCTGTTGCCATTCATCCTGAGCAAAGATCACGATATCAGCTTTCCGACTTTTGTCCTTTTCACCCGGTACTGTCCTGAGACGTATCTGCTTAGACTGCCGGCACACGTAGGGTAAGTCATGCTCTTGACAGTAGGTGTCCAGATAGGCACAAAGCCGTTGAGTGAGATCTTCATGGTTAGCATTGGGTTCGGATAAGGGCACAGGAATTCCATCCAATAACTCAAAGGCTCTACCGGAACCATCATCCCAGGCCAGAAATTCTTCAAAGCTTAGGGGTTGAGAAAGCGTGGCATACATTTATTCTAATTCCGTTATTGTTACTAATCCATTTAATACTAACAAATTTTCCCAGTATTTATGCACCAGTGAGAATACCCAACAAACAACCGATCAAATCTTCTAAATCCGTCGGAACTCGATATAGGTTAAGATCTTGGGTAATGAGGGTATCCGTCAGTTGGGCAAATTGCCAAATATTACCCGTTGTAATCACGCCATAGCAATCACCCATTTCGATCATCTCGACAGCCAGTTGGGTAAAGCCACGGGTGAGATCATCGCGTTTAGCCTCAACCACGAGCAGTGTGGTTTGACCCCGGATCAGATAATCTAAAGTGCCTTTGCCATGTTTACCGGAAACTGGGTATTCAATGTTTAGACGCAGATTAAGTTGCTCAACAACATGAAACAAAATGGGCGATACCAGGGTTTCCCGACGGGCTTGTTCACTGGTGAGTGGTGTGAGTTGAATACGACGCTCTAAAGACTGCCGGAACTGGCTCAGATCCGGGGTGGGCCGTTGTGGGAGTTTTAAGGGCTGGATGGCCCATTGATAGCCCAGTTCAGCCAGAATTTCATCTGGCGGTTGGCTAAATTCCGTAAACTGGTTGAATAGATAAATTTTATCGGCTTCCAGGATTGGCATGGTTGTTGATATGAGGTGAAATATGCTCATCAAGCAAGTATTGGATATTCATAGGGAGGATGTGACCTCAATTACAGTCTGATTATCTGTTTGATTAGCTTGCATCTGCCGGAGATGGAGCCGCGCAGGGGATGGATTTTGCTGCTGTTGCTCGCGCTGTTGACGTGAAAACTCTAGCCAATCGGCAATGTAAGTGCTAATTTGATCATCCAGGGTTTGCTTCAACAGCATCAAGGATTGGATGATCGAGCTTTTGCCCGCAGAGTTGGGGCCGTAGAGCAGCGTAATGGGTCTAATTAAAAGTGGGGCGACATCGGCAAATGCCTTAAAGTTTTTGAGTTTGTATTCTCTCAGCATAATCTTCAGTTCCAAGGAAAGATTTGAGCAAATTCGCCGCCGGAAGTTCCTTGCCGCAATTCACCCAGATAGCGCCGACGGGGATCTTGGGTAGCTCCAAATACTGTGACCACCTGGTAATCGCCCAGATCGGCAATCCAGACTGGGGAGGGTTTCACGCCGCCCTGTACCTGACCACAGAGGTTGCCATCGTAATCAATCTGTCCCCGTTGATTGCGGACTTTGAGATCATCACTGTGGAGCGTTGCCAAGGCATAGGGTTTGCCAAAGTTGTCATCGCCGCTGCACACGATGATCCGGCAGTGGGCATCTACGGCTTCTGTCCAGCGATCGCGCCGCACCTGCCCAGCCTCTAGCGGTTGGTGAGGATTCAGGGGACAGTCGGCCAGTCTCCCTAAGGCATCGTAAAACGCATGCAATCGTTGCCGAAACCGTTGCTGGAATCCCTGCACATCATCGGGCAATGACCAAAATGTATTCTCTGTCTCTGGAATCAGGGTGGAGCCGCGCCACCAAGGGGCACGCTCCCTAGTTTTGCGAGAATAGCAGGGTCGTCTGGCTCCCTGACCCAGCCCGCCCAGATGGAACATCAGCCAAGTCAGGTTTTGGGCGAGAGTTTCTATGGTCCTGTGCTGTTCTGGAGGTGTTTCCGAGGAATGGGCCAGAATCAGAGTGCCGGACTGTTCGCCACAGGGATCATTTTTGCCCTGGGTATTGGGGCGGGCTTCCCGTTGCACGACCCGACCATTGGCAATCCTGACGGTCAGGTAGCCCCTAGATTGGCGAGGACTAATCGCTCCAAAGATCTGTCCTTCTAGCCGTTGCACGTCCTGGGAGGGCAACACCCCCAGAGCAAAGGCGCGGAACCAGTAGCGCAGCATAGATTTGAAGGCAACAGGGCGAACTTCCGCATCTGGGTTACCCCGCATTTGCCACTCATTGCGGTGATCGTTCCAATTCCATTGGGTAAACTTCTGCCGTCCGTGAATCAGTTGGCCTTCTAGGGTAAAGTCCACACTGAAGAACTGATCAGCAGCCGTAGACTGCCCCGCCCTGACCAAACTGCCATAGCCCGTATTGACTTGGGAACCGATGCCCGCTTGGAGTCCCTGGCTCAGCCATTGCTTGACTTGGGGGAGAATTTGCGGATCGGCTCCCGGCATCGGACGGATGCCAATCAAAAAGGTGGCCTCTGACAGGGAGAAAAAGGGATTGGGGTTCGGCGAATAGAGTAAATCTCGACCCGCTGCATCCCACGACCAAATGTTGTTGGCCATATCAACAGCTAGTCCGCCGCCATTGCCAGATTGTTGAGGCAGGGGGTAAGCATCCAGAAAAATAACCTTGCCTGATCGCTCTTCGCTGTTTTTGCTGTCCAGATAGCCGAAGTATTGGCGTGAAATAACTTCCTCCGCCCGTTTCCAAGAAAAACCTTCCTGCTCCATCAGTTCTCGAATGGCTTGGGTGCGAGCAACACCGCGCAGGGTGCTGGCAGGAATGTAGGGCATTCCTAGGGCATCAAAGGCGGGTAGCAGGATGCTTTCTGGCCCCCGGTGACCTCCAACCCGAATCCGCCACAGGCATCTAGCCTGAAAGGTGTTGTCTTCACCCGCAATCAGCTTAGTGCGGTTGGTGAGGGTGGTGAGGCGATCGCGATAATTAGCCCGCTCTTCTGCCATTTGCAGGATCTGGACTTTGGTGGGATCTTTGTAGGCACTATCCGGCGATCGCATCCAGCGCAAATATTCAACGAAACTAGCTGTCGCATCTGGATCAGGCGTTGGATCAAGCGGATGTTCTAGCCAGGGTGAGGGTTCATCGCCATTGCGACCACCATTACCACCACTGCCCCCCGATCGGTTGCCCCCTGATCCTCCTCCCCCGCCCGTGGTGATCACCTTTTTAGGCTGTCCTGCTCCACTCCGTTGGGTGGCAGGGCTAGGACGGCTAGTGGACGGCTTGCCAGAAGGCTTGCCGGGATGTTTGGGTCGTTCAAAAACCATGGCTTACTGCCCTCCTGTGATATCGTGATAGACAGCAGTGGCCCAAAAGCTGAATTCTTGGGCAATGGCTAAGCCTAAGCCCGTTAAGCCGAGATAGTCTTCCGTTTCCAGGTTCTTCAGCGTTTCTAAGCCCGGTTGTCCCGCTAGATCGGTTCGTCCTGCAATGGTTTGCAGGCATTCAAAATATTTGATCACCACCTGCCTTTTACCCTCTTTCTCTTTACTAATGGCTGCTTCCTCAGCCTTCAGCCGCATTAGCCCCCAGGTGGAGAGGTAGGTATAAAGTTCTACCGCCTGGTTTCTCTGTTCCTTTAATCGAGCATCATCTTGGTTGGGTTGTGCCCGCAGTTGGCTCAGGGCTTCATAGACTGGCTTGCCGATTGTCCGTGGATCAAATCTCATAAACTTTCTCCCACTTTATAAAAATTACGAGCGATATACATCTCGACGATGGCCAATATGAACAATTAGAACAGTTTGTGCTTCATCATCAATGTCATAAACTACGCGATAGTCTCCAACTCGAATTCGCCAACCCTCTCGGCCCTTTAACTTTTTACAACCCGATGGCCTCGATTCTTCAGCTAAGGCTCGTATCGCGTCTCGAACCCTTTTGTAGTTATCTTCTGCTAAATCTGATATAGCAATCCCATATGATTTATGAGAATGGGTATGGTCGGAAGTATCGCTTGTATTTATTCCAACCTAGTCTATCTTACAAATGGTTTGGGATTGCTATAACTCTTTCTGAGCACCGCGTAGAATTGAGATCTGATAACCCATACTTGTTATATTTTGTTTGTTCAATTTCTGCGATCGCTGCTTCAAATGGGATAACGTCATCACCCGCCGTCTTAGCAGCATCATACGCCTGAATCGCCGCCAACTCTTCCAAGGCATCTAGAAGCTGTTCATATTCCTGAATGTCCAAAACTACGGCAACCCGATTACCGGCTTCGTCAACCAAATATCGTTCTTTCAAACCATGCATAGACTTTCCTCCTGATGATCAGCTTAATTAATCTGTCGTTCAGACGACATCCAGATCTGCACAAAACCGCGTCCTAGACTTTCCTGCCCACCAATCTGAAGAATGGCGCGATCGCTATCCTCCAATAGTGCTCTAAAATCACGCTGAGCCTCTACCGCCTGTCCATTCGCCTGGGAGGTCACCCCCCACGGAAAGTACATCAGTGTATCAGGTGGAATCGCCTCCTCATATCGAAAACCACCGTCAACCGTTTTATGGGCATCCAGTTTGACTTTCACCTGCCGCCAGAGGCTCATCTGGATTAACGTGGCACAATGCTGATCAGGCACTACCACCACGCGCTTAATCCCACTGGAATGGTCAGATTGGGGCATAAAGCGATGCCATTCCTCCCAGGCTTGCAGTTGCTCTCCTTTAAGGATGGCATCTTTCAAGTAAATAGGTTTGCCCTTGGCTAGGTCGGGATGCACAGCGCACTGATCTGACACATTGGGAACAGACGCTTCTTCCAGATTTAATCTGGCCCAGCGTTGCAGCAATAAAGGACAACTGACCCATACCACACCATGACTGAGAGAGGGGACAGGCAGCCAGAGTAGGGAACCGTCACCAATCCAGATCGATCCTTGTTCTAGCTTATCGCCCGCGTTAATCTCATTACCAAATAAACGGTATTTTAAATCCTTGTCCTTGACACTAGCCCGCAGCCGTCCCCGAATGGAACTGGAGGGAATGTAGGGCAAATCGGTGTGGGACTCACGCGCAATCCCCAAAAGATTGCCTTCTTGGGTCGCGCCTCCTGTGTGAAGGGGAGACAGCAAATAGAGATAAACGAGATTGCCAATCATGCCAAGTAGTCTCCATTTAGATTCTGAAAATTTGTTTGATTCTTGCCCAAATTGGCTGATACTCTTCGGGTGATAAACTGCCCATATAAACCAGCACTCTTCTGACATCTACTGCCCGGATTTGATCGAGCAGCACTACCGACTCTTGCGCCAATCCGCCAGTTCCTATCGCTAAAGTGGGATACAGTGTTAGATTGTTTTGCACCCAGTCTCCCTTTTGAGTGGTCAATGGCGCGACGAACAACATGGGATATCGCATTTGACCTTCAGGAATACCCACCACAAGAGCAGGGCGTTTTCCTTCCTGTTCTCGTCCTCTGGGTTGATTAGAGGGTAAAGCAATTAGGACAATATCTCCAGGAGCTAGGGTTTCAGCCAAGCGTCTTGCCTCCTTTAACAACAAACCCGACTCCGGGTGCGTAATGGATCTGTTTACCTGGAGGTATTCCCTGTTCACCCCAGTTGTAAGCAGGCAAATCCTCCGCCAAATCTGCCTCTAGCCATTCATCTGTTTCGGTGTCTACCCCTTCCAGTGGCAATGCTGCGATCGCCGCCAGAATTTGAGTCGGGGTTTTAGCGGCTGAGGGGGTGTCAGCCGGGGTAATGACAACCGAAACATGGGTGCCTTCGGGAAGGGCAAGCGGCTGGGTAAGTTTCAAAACACCCTCTTCATAGATGGCTTCAACAGTTAGATTCATCAGTTGTCTCCTTCAGCAGTTTCTAGGGGTTTGAATGGAATCCACAATAACTCTGAGTAGCCCAGTTGTCGCATCCGTTTCGCCCGCGCAAGGGCTTTACCAGGTTTTGCGTTGGGTGCATCCGCATAGAGGGGTTGGGGATGCTTGAGGTAATATACACTCCCTGGGGGGGCGGCAAATACCTGGGGAGCCGGAATACTTTTTCCGGAGCCATCTTTATCCTGAATCCGACAACTAATGGGAACTGGTTTATCCGTGGCGACTCCCACTAAATTATCTGACTTCCACTCCCAAGGATAGGCACGACAGCGGGCAATATCACGATCGCGACCCTCTTTAGAAACCTCCCGATGAATCCGTTCAAAAATACCGGGCGTAATCAGGTAAGCCATGCACCGTTCTGCTTGTTGCCGATGCTGATTAGAGGCTTGCTCAAGTTCCTCCCACTGTTCTTTTAGACAGTCACAGCGCTCTAGAATAGCGCGATGTCCTTCTCCACCTAAACGCAGGGTCACAGGTGTGGAGATTTCTTGATCCAGAGCGATCGCTAAACGCCAACCATCCTTTAATCGAATGGCATTCTCGACAAAATAGCCATCCGCATCTTTGACCTGACGTGTTCCAACTCAGAAGTGTTGAATCCAGATATAAAACTTTACACTTGAGGGTGCGAGAGTCATACAAGCGTTTCTGGAAGCAAATCGTAGCTCCAATGGACGAGCGAACAGCGACGGCTGAGTTCTAGTTGCAAATAGCGAAACTTGT